>NZ_JBFJMY010000178.1:0-8009 GCF_041633695.1 Hydrogenophaga sp. | reverse complement strand
GCGCTCTACGGCGGCAGTGTCACCATGCTGGCCGTCAATTTGAAGAAATTTGGTATCGAGACCACGTTTGTCGACGCCACCGATGCCGACGCTTTCGCCGCCGCCATCCGGCCCAACACGCGCGCGGTTTTTGCCGAGACCCTGGGCAACCCCAGCATGGTGGTGCTCGACATCGCGGCCGTGGCCGACGTGGCCCATGCGCACGGCTTGCCGCTGGTGCTGGACAACACCGTGCCCAGCCCCTACCTCTGCAACCCCTTCCAATTTGGCGCCGACATCGTGGTGCACAGCGCCACCAAATACCTCGGCGGCCACGGCACCACCCTGGGCGGCGTGGTGGTGGAAAGCGGCAACTTCCCTTGGGACAACGGCAAATTCCCCGGCATGACCGAGCCCTCGCCGGGTTACCACGGTGTGCGTTTCTTTGAAACCTTCGGCAACTTCGGCTTCACCATGCGCTGCCGCATGGAAGGCCTGCGCGTGTTCGGCGCGGCCCTCTCGCCCACCAGCGCCTGGCAGATCTTGCAAGGCGTGGAAACGCTGCCCCTGCGCATGGACCGCCACTGCAGCAACGCGCTGGCCGTGGCGCAATACCTGCACGACGATCCGCGTGTGGGCTGGGTCAACTACCCCGGCCTGCCCAACCACCCGCAGCACGATTTGATGAAGCGCCAGATGCGCGGCGGCTCCGGCCTGCTTGCGTTCGGCGTGAAGGGCGGCCTGGCGCAAGGCGTGACGTTCATCGAGAGCGCGCAGTTCATGAGCCACCTGGTCAACATCGGCGACACGCGCACCCTCATCAGCCACCCGGCCAGCACCACCCACCGCCAGCTTGACGCAGCCCAGCAACTCGCCGCCGGCGTGCCGCCCGACATGGTGCGCATCTCGGTCGGCCTGGAACACATCGACGACATCCTTTGGGATATCGACCAGGCGCTGGCCCGCGCCACCGCCTGAGCCTTCCTCCGCACAGACACCATGCCCGAAACCACGTTCACCGTGCCCGGTCTGCTCACGCCAGACGATGCCGCAGCCGTCATGTTCGAGCTGCAAGACTTGCCTTGTGTGAACCAGGCCGATGTGGACCTGCCACAACGCCAGGCCTGGGTCAGCCACACCGCCATGATTTCGCCCGAAGACATTGCCGCCAAGCTGCTCGAAGCGGGCTTTGAGGCCACCCCGCTGCATGGCTGAAGCAGCCGCCATCAGCCGCCTGCTGCGCATCACCGGCCATGTGCAAGGTGTGGGTTACCGCTGGAGCATGGCGCAGCAGGCGCGGCGGCTGGGCGTGACCGGCTGGGTGCGCAACCGCCTGGACGGCAGCGTGGAGGCGGTGGTTTGCGGCAGGGCGGACGCGGTGCAGGCGCTGGTGGACTGGGCGCAGCGCGGACCGATGGGCGCGCGGGTGGACCGGGTGGAGGTCACGCCCGGCGAGGGCGTGTTTGAAGGCTTTGAACAAAGGGCTACGCATTGAAGCCGGGCGGGCGGGCGGCGGCTAGCCGCCTAGGCGCCTCAGCGCTTCTCGTTCTGGTCCAGCTGGGCTCCACGCAGGCGCAAGGCGTTGCTGATCACCGACGCTGAACTTAGGCTCATGGCCAGCGCCGCGATCATCGGCGACAGCAACCAACCGGTGAACGGGTAGAGCAGCCCGGCCGCGAGTGGAATGCCCAGCGTGTTGTAGACGAAGGCAAAACCCAGGTTCTGCTTCATGTTGGCCACCGTGGCCACCGACAGGGCGCGCGCGGCCGCAATGCCGCGCAGATCGCCTTTGACCAAAGTCAGCTGCGCGCTGTTCATGGCCACGTCGGTGCCGGTGCCCATGGCAATGCCGACATCGGCGCGCGCCAACGCGGGGGCATCGTTGATGCCATCGCCGGCCATGGCCACGGTACGGCCCTCTTTTTGCAGCCGCTCCACGAGCGCCAGCTTGTCGGCGGGTTTGACCTCGCCATGCACTTCCTCGATGCCCAGGCGTTGGCCCACCGCCCGCGCCGTGGTCAGGCCGTCGCCCGTGGCCATGACGATGCGCAAGCCCGAATCGCGCAGCGACGTCAAGGCGTCGAGCGTGGTTTCCTTGATCGGGTCCGACACCGCGAGCAGACCGGCCAGCTGGCCGTCCATCGCCAGGTGCATCACGCTGGCGCCTTGCGCACGCAGGGCCTCGGCTTGCGTGCGCAGGCTGGCCACGTCAATGCCCAGCTGCTCCATCAGCGCGGTGTTGCCCAAGGCCAATGCCTTGCCATCCACGGTGCCGCGCACGCCGATGCCCGACTCGGAATCGAACTGCTCGGCGCTCGCCAGCTCCAGGCCTTGTTCGCGCGCGGCGTTGACGATGGCGGCCGCCAGCGGGTGTTCGCTGCCCTGATCCAGGCTGGCCGCCAGGCGCAACACCTCGGACTCTGAAAAGCCAGCGGTCGCCACGGCCTTCTCGAAGACCGGCCGGCCTTCGGTCAGCGTGCCGGTCTTGTCCACGATCAAGGTGTCGATCTTGCGCAGATTTTCGATCGCGGCGGCATCGCGAAACAGCACGCCGCTGGTGGCACCCTTGCCGGTGGCCACCATGATGGACATCGGTGTGGCCAGACCCAGCGCACAAGGACAGGCAATGATCAGGACCGTGACCGCATTGACCAGGCCGAAGAGCCAGCCCTGTGCCGGCCCGAACAGGCCCCAGCCCAAAAAGGTCAGCGCCGCCACCGCCACCACCGTGACGACGAAGTAGCCCGCGACCACGTCGGCCATGCGCTGCATGGGTGCGCGCGAACGCTGCGCCTGCGCCACCATCTGCACGATTTGCGACAGCACGGTGGCCGAGCCCACGTGCTCGGAACGCATCACCAGCGCGCCGCTGGTGTTCATGGTGGCGCCGATCAGCTTGTCGCCGACACGCTTGGTGACGGGCAGCGGCTCGCCGGTGAGCATGGATTCGTCCAGCGCGCTGGAGCCTTCCACCACGGTGCCGTCCACCGGCACCTTTTCGCCAGGACGCACGCGCAGCAGGTCGCCCACGTGCACGTTGGACAAAGGCACATCTTCTTCGCTGCCATCTTCCGCCAGGCGGCGCGCCGTTTTGGGTGCCAGGCCCAGCAGCGACTGGATGGCGGCCGAGGTCTGGGAGCGCGCCTTCAGCTCCAGGATCTGGCCAAACAGCGTCAAGGAGATGATGACGGCCGCCGCCTCAAAGTACACCGCCACGCTGCCGTCTTTCACAAACGCGGGCGGAAACACCTCTGGCATCAACGTGGCGACCACGCTGTACACAAAGGCCACACTGGTGCCCAGGCCGATCAGGGTCCACATATTGGGGCTGCGGTTGACCAGCGAATGCACGCCGCGCACATAGAACGGCCAACCCGCCCAGATGGCCACCGGTATCGCCAGCGCGAATTCGATCCAGTTCTGCGTGCGCGGCGCAAACCAGCCCATGCCGTGGCCCGCCATCGCGAGCACCATCACCGCCACAGAAAGCGGCAAGGTCCACCAGAAGCGGCGCGTAAAGTCGGCCAGCTCGGGGTTTTCGCCATCGTCCAGCGTGGGCATTTCCGGCTCCAGGGCCATGCCGCACAGAGGGCAACTGCCGGCATGGTCTTGCCGGATCTCGGGGTGCATCGGGCAGGTGTAGACCGTGCCTGCGGGCGCCGGTGGTGCATCGGCCGGCACGGCTTTGCCGCTGGTGTAGCGCTGCGGCTCGGCCACGAACTTCGTCTGGCATTTGGCGCTGCAAAAGTAATAGGCCTGGCCGTCGTGTTCGGCCTGGTGTCGGGACTGCTCGGTCACCGACATGCCGCAGACCGGGTCTTTCAAGCCACCGTTGGATGGGCTTGCAGGTGGGTGGTGGTGACCTGTGTGATCGTGATCGTGGTGTGCGTGCATGTCCATGTGCTGCCGTCCTTTTTTCTGATGGGTCCGCCCCGGTGGCAAACCCCTCAAACCAGAAGATAGACCTTGACATGGTGTCAAGGTCAAGCCCCTTTCACAACGGCCCTCGCCGCGTCGCCTGGCTCAGCTCGCAGCGCCCTTGTCGCGGTCCAGCAGCCGCTTGCGTTCCTCGTACTGCTCGGGCGTGATTTCACCGTTGGCCAGTCGGCGCTGCAGCACCTCGTGCGGTGTTTCGCGCGGGCCATGGCGCCGCCCGCCGGGCCGTCCCCAGCTGTAGAACACCAGCACGCCGATCAGCAGCACCCAGAAAATCCACCACAGGCCGTGCATGCCGCCCATGAAGTAGCCGTTGTCGTAAAACATGTGCATCTCCTTGGGCCTCAGGGTGTGGGGGTGGTGCGGGTTTCGAGCAGGCTCTTCACCCGCATCAGGCGCTCGCGCACGTCCTGGGCAACGGCGGCCACCTCGGCATTGCTGGTCATCTGCATCACGGCCACCGGGTCCATGAATCCGACCGTCAGCCGGCCGTCTTCTTCTTGCCGGAGCACCACGTTGCACGGCAACAAGAGACCGATGTCGGGTTCTGCTGTCAGGGCGCGGTGCGCAAGTGGTGGGTTGCAGGCGCCCAGAATGCGGTACGGGCGCACATCGACACCGAGCTTGGTTTTCATGGTGGCCTGCACGTCGATTTCGGTCAGCACACCAAAGCCCTCGGCTTTGAGCGCGTCGGTCACACGGGCCAGCGCCAGTGCGAAGTCCGTGTCGGCGATCTGGGCGTGGAAGCAGTAGGCGGCGGTGCTGGGTACTGGGGGTGTTTGTGTCATGGTGTGCTCCTCAACGTTTGGCGGGCACAGCGCCCATCCGGTCCATCATCATCTGCATCATGGACTGCATCATGTCCATGCGCTGCTCCAGCATGCCCTGGCGCGTTGCCATATCGGTGGGCTGGCCCATCATGGGGCTGGTACCCATGTGGCCCATGCCACCCATCATGCCCATGCCGTTTTGCATCACTTGCATGTGCTCGGCCATGAGGGCATTCCGCTCTTCGGGCGTTTTGGCGGCCAGCATCTTGCCGTGCATGTCTTGCATGGTCTTCATCTGCTCGGCATATGCGGCGGACCCCTGCCCGGCCTGCATGCCCATGCCTTGGCCCATGCCCGGACTGGCGGGCTTGGCCTGTGCGATCTGCACGGCCGCAGCAGGCGCAGCGTGGTGGCTCTCGTGTTGTTGGTCCGCGCCGGCCCAGAGCTGCGGGGCCCAGCTCGCGGTTGCCAGAGTGGCGATGGTGAAAAATGTGCGAACGGATGTCATGGGGAACTCCTTTGGATGTTTACAAGTTGGCTGGAAAAGGGGAATCGCGGTCTGTGCGGTGGCGCACACCGTTCAACGCACATCTCCCGGACCCGCCGCCTGCATAGGGGACAGCTGTGGCCGCAAAAGGAGGACGCGCTGCAGATGGGCCGCGCACGGCCCGGCGCTACAGCGCCAGCCGTGAGAAAAGGGTGCGCAGCGGCGCACCCACACGGGGTGTGGCCAAGGCCGGCCAGGTGGCGTGCTGGGCTGCAGCGCCCAGCGGAAAGATCCAGGCCAGCACCAGGACCATGGCCATGGCCGCGCTTGCCAAGTCCGGGCTCGGTGTCTGTTTGACGATCAGCTGTGAGCCGTCGTCGCAGAACTTCAGGCAAGCGTGTTTCGCCGCGTCAGCTTCTTCGGGGTGGCCGAGATCGACACCCGTGTGCCCGGGCAGGAACCGGACCGCCTGAACGGCTTGTGATGAAGCACTGCCCGAGGACTCTTGCCACCCGCCGTGCTGCTCTTGCAGCAGGCAGGCGTTCACCCATGCCGATCCGATCGCAAACAACCAGACCAACAACAGCACGAGTGCCGTGTGGCGCCGCGACTGTGTGGTGGAACGTGTTTGCATGGTGGGTGCCTCGGTATCCTTGATCTGATTAAAGGCGTCCGCAGAAGTTCGGGTATTGATGCAGATCAATCCAGGCGCCGGGTCTTTCGGCTGTGGTTGCGGGGCAGCATCCGGCAGAATCGGTGCAATGACGCAGCGACGCCGAGTCGATCCCCACCCCAGCCCAGGAGAACCGCTATGGACCCGTTCATGCAAGCCGCCATCGATGAAGCCCAGAAAGGCCTGGACGAAGGCGGCATACCCATAGGCTCGGTGCTGGTGCACCAGGGCCAGGTGATTGGCCGGGGGCACAACCGGCGCGTGCAACAAGGCAGCGCCATCCTGCACGGCGAGATGGACGCATTGGAAAACGCGGGCCGCCAGCCGGCCCAGGTCTACCGCGAGTCCACGCTCTACACCACGCTGTCGCCGTGCGCCATGTGCAGCGGCGCCATTCTGTTGTACGGCATTCCCAAAATTGTCGTCGGTGAAAACCAGACCTTCATGGGCGAAGAGGATTTGCTGCGCAGCCGGGGCGTGCAGGTGGACGTGGTGCACGACGCCCACTGCGTGGGCCTCATGAACGCCTTCATCGCGGCCCAGCCACAGCTGTGGAACGAAGACATTGGCGAGCCGGACGCGGCGGCCTGAGAGCGGGCCGCCGCGCCGATCCCAAGCGTGCGCCTTGTGCGCCTACGCGCCTACGTGCCTACGCGCCTACGCGGCGATGTGGCGCAGCCTGAGCCCTTGGGCCTGCACCTGCACGGCCAAGCCTTCGTAGCCGGCAACGCAGGGGTGTTGCGTCTGGGGTGGTGACTGGTGGGCGGCGTCTATGACCACCACCGCAGCACCTGCTGCCTCGGCCGCTTGTATGCCGGCGGTGGCGTCTTCAAACACCAGGCAGTTCTGGGCTTGCACGCCCAGCCGCTGGGCGGCCAACTGAAAACCATCGGGTGCCGGTTTGCCCTTGCTCACGTCGTCGGCGGTCACCAATACCTGGGGCATGGGCAGCCCGGCGACCTCGATGCGCCGCTGGGCCAGCGCCAGCGGCGCAGAGGTCACGATGGCCCAGCGCTCGGGTGGCAACGACGCGAGAAAGGCAGCAGCGCCTGCCACGGCGGCAATGCCGTCCACGTCGGCGATCTCGGCCAGCGTCAGGGCATGCGCCTCGGCCTCGGGATCGACGCCGGGCAATTGCAGACGGCGGATGGTGTCTACCGCACGCACCCCATGCAGGTGCGACAGGAGCGATGCCACATCCACCCCATGGCGGCGCGCCCAAGCGCTCCACACACGTTCGCCGGTGGCGATGGACGTGAGGATGGTGCCGTCCATGTCGAACAGAAAGGCGTCAAAAACACGGTCGGGCAGATGGGGTGTGCTCATGTGGCGTGCCAGGAGGTTGCAGGGGTTGGCGCCACGTGTCGCGTGGCTGGATTCGCTCGGTGCAAGCAAGTCCACGAATGTCTTGGAGAGGCGCGGTCGCATCCCTCATGGATGCAACCGCCCGCAGCGCTTCAGTTCGGGTCGCCCAGCAGCTTGGACAAGGCTGCGATGTTGGCCGCGCTGGGCACCTGCGGCTTCATTTCGTCCTCGGCGGCGGTGGCGTTCTCGTGCGCCTGGATGTCGTTGACCATCTCGTACTGGTTGTCCCAGGTGATGGTCTTGCCGGGTGGGCACAGATCGCGCAGCGTGCCGTACCAGTAGTAGCCGTCCTTGCCGCCGAGCAGCGCGTCGATACCACCGGCATCGCCGACGGCCAGACCGTGTGCGGCCAAGATCAGTTTGAGTTTTTGGTGGGAGACGGAGTAACGCACGGGGTTTCCTGTTGTGGTGGCGACGCCCGGCCAACGCGGGCGGATCGTCTGGGCCGACGATTTTACCGGGGCGGGGTGGGCGGCAGTTCACCAAGCTGGTTCGACTTCCAACCCATCTCTACTAACGCCAAGGCTGATCACAAAGAAGGAGCATCGCAGTAAAGGGCGCCGTAATGGGCGATGTGCCCGGAGTTGCGCATAGAGCTACTTCTATGGAGGGTGCGGTCATGATCAGTTGCTCTCCAAGCTGAAGAGGGCAACCCGAGCACGACGATTCAAAGGGTAGCCCAGCAGATATCGGAAGGACAGATACCTTGAGGTTGACACCGTCATAGGAACAACGAATGGAGTAATTCCATTCCCGTGGGCTCAGACCGCCGACAGAGGGGATGGCAGGTAGGGACAGT
>NZ_JBFJMY010000177.1:0-8116 GCF_041633695.1 Hydrogenophaga sp. | reverse complement strand
CTCTTAAGAAGGTCGTTAAAATCACTGATAGTTGGGTGTCTTTTTCGGGTTGTAATATTGTGATTTTGCGCTACCTGAGCAAGATGCTTTTCGAGCACCACTCCGGCTATTGCACCGCTTGCCCGTACAAAACCTTTCTTCAACAATTCCCGCGCTGCATCAATTTCAGAATCAAATAAATCAGCCTGAACAATCTGTCTGATGTCAAAAAGAGTGCTTTCAAATCTCGATGCTACGGCTTCCATAATTGCGAGCTGCTGTCGAAAATGTGGAATAGCTGCTTCTTTCCCCACAACCTTCGCCTTTTCCCAGCCTCTAGTAATGGTTAGACCCTGTAAGTAATCTTCAATCCGATAGTTTTCATAAGTGATGTCTTTTCGGGGCTTGGGTTTCTGGTAATGCCGAACAAAGTCATCGAGGCGGTCAGGCAGCATTTGCTTTATCACAGATGCGGCCTCTGAGTACCA
Source organism: Hydrogenophaga sp. (assembly GCF_041633695.1). Classification (GTDB taxonomy): domain Bacteria; phylum Pseudomonadota; class Gammaproteobacteria; order Burkholderiales; family Burkholderiaceae_C; genus Hydrogenophaga. The sequence continues at coordinate 7,649 of NZ_JBFJMY010000177.1, read as the reverse complement.
AGACTGATATTTCTTGCCAAAGTTAGGCAGGGCTTTCAGCAGTTCCTTTCCATCCTTGGCTTTGCCGTAAAGCTCGGCGACCTCCTCCGGATAGCACTCATACTCCATCGCCACTTGGAGAAGCTCCCCTTTTGTGGTCAGTTTCGTTAAGTCCGCTTTGTATTTCTCTAAGTTACTTGGCACGGTTTCCCCTTAGCAGCTAACGCAAAGGCCAGGGGACGCCGCCGTAGGCGCTCCGTTGAGCCGACCTGTTAAAGCTCACTTCGCCGCCTCGACGACGGCCATGAGTACCAAACACCAAGCTACAAAGGCGACTGTGTATCCCAGACACCTTTTTCGATGCGGGCGCGCAGCTTCCTCGACAAACTGGTCTGCGTAAGCGAATGGTCCGAGTATGCCCGCCCACCATGGAGCCTTTAATCCGCGCACCAAAGGAATGAAGTTCCGGATAGCCAAGCCAAGAAGGATGGCAGGGATTCCGAACAAGATCCCTGTAATGGCATATGCGATGACGTTCATCATGTGCACTTTGACGCCTGAATTAAGCCGTGCCGCGAAGCGGCATCGGCTTGAATGAATTGTTAGACCTGCTGCTCACGCTGAGCGGATACGAGCTTCGAGGAGTACAGGGTCGCATGATCGTCCAGGCCCATGTGTTGTGCAGCAAGAAGGAGCTCTTGCCAGAAGAGCGGTTCCTCTGCGTAGCCAGTGTGCAGATTGCCGATGCCCTCAAGTGACTCCAAGGCCAGTTGGTACTCAGTATGGTGTAGGTACTCGATGTACTGAGCCTCCCATTCGGGCGGCGACTTAAGCTGAACTGGCAAGTAGTAGCGTGCCGCAGCAACTAAACGCAAGGATTGTTTCAAGGATTCCGGCTGATCTCTCATAAGCAGGCCTAACTTTGATTTAAACGGCAAAACGCAGGATACCCACAATCGTGGTCGTTAAACAAAGTCGCATGCAGCCTTCGAAAAACCTTTTAAATCAAGCAGTTAGGTCACGCTGGCGCTTGGGTGGACAGGTATATCAGATTCGAGAAACCTGACCAAGGTCGAGACACATCAATGAGGTGGCATGTTAGGCCTGCAAGCCGCTTCGCAGTCTAGTCGGAAAAGCAAGCTTTATCCCGCTGAACCTGTCGACCTCTGCAACCGAAATGACGGCTTTGCGCCAACTCTGCCTGATGCCTGCAATGGGTCGAAAGCGCGAATTCATCCGGGGCGTGAGCAGCCGTTCCAGGGTATCGGGGAACCGCGCTTAGCCAAGCCAAGGGCGGGCCTTTGGTGAAGCCCCCTTCAGAAGGTGAAGCGAAGCGAAGCGGCGCGGGGGAGACCGCTACGCCGCCACGGTCTGCCTCACCGCGTGTTCCCACGCGGCCATGCGCTGTGCTGCGTCTCGGCGCGACAAGGTGGGGAGGAAGGTGCGCTCGGCGCGCCATTGGTGCGACAGTTCGGCCAAGCCGCCATACACGCCCGCGTGCAGACCGGCCAGGTAGGCCGCGCCCAAGGCGGTGGTTTCGATCACCGCCGGGCGCACCACCGGAATGCCCAGCAAGTCGGCCTGGATCTGCATCAGCAAGTCGTTCACGCAAGCGCCGCCGTCCACCCGCAATTCGCTCACCGGCACGCTGCCGTGGGCCACCGCGTCCTTGCTCATGGCGTCGAGCAGGGCGGCGCTCTGGAAGGCGATGCTCTCCAGCGCCGCGCGCGCGATGTGGGCCATGGTGGTGCCGCGCGTGAGGCCGGTGATGCTGCCGCGCACATCGGGTTTCCAGTAAGGGGCACCCAGGCCGGTGAAGGCGGGCACGAAGACCACGCCCCCGGCATCGGGCACGCTTTCGGCCAGGGCTTGCATTTCGCTGCTGGAGCGAATGGCTTGCAGGCCGTCGCGCAGCCACTGCACCACGGCGCCGCCGATGAACACACTGCCTTCCATGGCGTACTGCGGCGGGCCGGGCGGTATGGCCGCGGCGGTGGTGATCAGGCCGTTGGCGCTGCGCTGGAAGCTTTCGCCCGTGTGCATCAGCATGAAGCAGCCGGTGCCGTAGGTGTTTTTCGCCATGCCGGCCTGGAAGCAGGCCTGGCCGAACAGCGCGCTTTGCTGGTCGCCCGCCACCCCGCCGATCACCAGGGGCGCACCCAAGAGCGCTGCGTCGATCTGGCCGAAGTTCGCACTGGAGGGCAAAACCCGTGGCATCAGGCTGGGGGGAATGTGCATGGCCTTCAGCAGTTCCTCATCCCACTGCTGGGTGTGGATGTTGAAGAGCATGGTGCGCGCCGCGTTGCTGACGTCGGTCACGTGCTCGCGTCCGCCGGTGAGCTGCCAGATCAGCCAGCTGTCCACCGTGCCAAAGGCCAGCTCGCCCGCTTCGGCCAGGGCGCGTGCACCGGGCACCTGGTCCAGCAGCCACTGCAGTTTGGTGCCAGAGAAATAGGCGTCGATGCGCAGGCCGGTTTTTTCCTGCACCGTGTCCTCCAGCCCCTGGGCGCGCATCTCGGCGCAGGTGTTCTCGGCGCGCCGGTCTTGCCAGACGATGGCGTTGTAGATCGGCTGGCCGGTCTTGCGGTTCCACACCAGGGTGGTTTCGCGCTGGTTGGTGATGCCGACCGCTGCGATGGCGCTGGCTTGCAGGCCGGCCTTTTGCAGCACCTCGCGCGCGGTTTCCAGCTGCGTGTTCCAGAGGTCGCGCGGATCGTGTTCGACCCAGCCCGGCTGCGGATAAATCTGGCGAAATTCGCGCTGGGCCATGGCCACGATCTGCCCGTCTTCGCGGAACACGATGCTGCGGGAGCTGGAGGTGCCCTGGTCCAGGGCCAAGAGATACGTCATGGTGGGATGTGTTTGGCGGTGTGTGGGTGAAGCGGCGCCGGGCTCAGTGTGGCGTGGTCGCGGTGGCAGCGGCGGTGGCCGCTGTGGTGGTGGCGGTGACGCATTCCACGTCGGCCTGCACCATCAGTTCCTGGAAGGTGTGCGAGGGCTGGCTGTCGGTGAACAGCACGTCGATTTCGCGCAAATGGGCCAGCTCGACCATGGCCGGGCGGTTGAACTTGGTGTGGTCGGCGGCCAGCCAGACCTCGCGCGACTGTTCGATGATGGTGCGCGCCACCTTGACCTCGCGGTAGTCGAAGTCGCGCAGACTGCCGTCGGCCTCGATGCCGCTGATGCCGATCAGGCCGATGTCGACCCGGAACTGGCGCATGAAATCCACCGTGGCCTCGCCCACGATGCCCTGGTCGGCGGCGCGCACCATGCCGCCGGCCACGATCACCTCGCAGTCCGAGTTGGTGCTGAGCAGGGCGGCCACGTGCAGGTTGTTGGTGATCACGCGCAGGCCACGGTGTTGCAGCAACTCGTGCGCCACCGCCTCGATGGTGGTGCCGATGTTCATCACCAGCGAACAGCCGTTGGGCACGCGCTGGGCGATGCTGCGCGCGATGCGCTTCTTGGCCTCGGAGTGCATGGCTTGGCGCTGCCGGTAGGCGATGTTTTCGGTGGTGGAGCCGGGCATGCGCACCCCGCCGTGGAAACGCGCCAGCAGCCCGGCTTCGGCCAGGCGCTGCACGTCGCGGCGCACGGTTTGCAGGGTCACGTCAAAACGTTCGGCCAGGGCCTCGATGGTGAGCGGACCCTGGGCGCGCACCGCGTCCAGCAGCTGGGTGTGTCGGGGATTGAGATTCATGCCGGGCATTCTAGAAAAGCGTCGAACCGAAAGTAACGGAAAAACAATCTTTCCTTGTTAGGGTAAATACCGAACATAAAAGAAACCAAACGAACACCATAATCGGCGTAACGAAAATGATCGAACCCGATACGGGCGCTCGCGCCCCACAGGAAAAGAAGAGACATGCAACTGAGTTTGGAACGCGTGGGCAAGAAGGTCGGCCCACAAACACACCTCTATCCGCAGAGCCTGGAGCTGGTGTCGGGCGCGGTCACGGTGCTGCTGGGTGCGACCCAGGCCGGCAAGACCAGCCTGATGCGCATCATGGCCGGGCTGGACGTGCCGAGTGCGGGGCGTGTGCTGGTGGACGGCGTGGACGTGACCGGCGTGCCGGTGCGCCGCCGCAACGTGGCCATGGTGTACCAGCAGTTCATCAACTACCCGTCGATGACGGTGTTCGACAACATCGCGTCGCCGCTCAAGCTGCGCGGCGAAGCGGGGCTGGCCGAGCGGGTGCAAGAGCTGGCCGAGAAGCTGCACATCGACATCTTTCTGGACCGCCTGCCGGCCGAACTGTCGGGTGGGCAGCAGCAGCGGGTGGCACTGGCCCGTGCGCTGGCCAAGAACGCGCCCCTGATGCTGCTCGACGAACCGTTGGTGAACCTGGACTACAAGCTGCGCGAAGAATTGCGCGAAGAGCTCGCGCAGCTGTTTGCGCTGGGCGACTCCACCGTGGTGTACGCCACCACCGAGCCTGGTGAGGCCTTGCTGCTGGGTGGCTACACGGCGGTGATGGACGCGGGTGAACTGCTGCAATACGGCCCCACGGCCGAGGTGTTCCACCGGCCTGAGTCGATCCGGGTGGCGCGCGCTTTCAGCGATCCGCCCATGAACCTGATCGAGGTGCAGGCGTGTGCCGAGGGTGTGCGATTGCCCAACGGGGTGGTCGTGCCCTTGGTGCTGCCGGCAGGGCGGCCCGAGCGGCTCACGCTGGGGATCCGGGCCAGTGCTTTGCGGGTGCACCAGCTGGACGGTGATGTGGCGCTGGAGGCCCAGGTGGAACTGGCCGAAATTTCGGGCTCCGACACGTTTGTGCACGCGCAAACGCCGGTGGGCGAGGTGGTGGCCCAGCTCACCGGGGTGCACAACTTCGCCATGGGCGAGCATTTTTCTTTGCACCTGCATCCGTCGCAGGTGTATGTTTTTGACGCGAACGGCCCGCTGATGCTGGCGCCGACGCAGCAAGAAAGGGCCCGCTGATGGCTGCCATCGATCTGGACCTGGCGCACGCCTACAAGGCCAACCCCCAAACCGACGCGGACTATGCGCTGCTGCCGCTCAAGATGCAATTCCGCGACGGTGGCGCCTACGCCTTGCTCGGCCCTTCGGGCTGCGGCAAGACGACCATGCTGAACATCATTTCGGGCTTGGTGGCACCCTCGCAAGGCACGGTGCGTTACGACGGTCGGGACGTGACGAACCTGAGCCCGCAGCAGCGCAACATCGCGCAGGTGTTCCAGTTCCCGGTGATCTACGACACCATGACGGTGGCAGAAAACCTGGCGTTTCCGCTGAAGAACCGCAAGGTGCCGGCGGACCAGATCCAGGTCCGCGTGGGCCAGATCGCCGAGATGCTGGAGATGAGCCACCAGCTCGACATGCGCGCGGCCGGCCTTTCTGCCGACCAGAAACAGAAGATCTCGCTCGGCCGTGGTCTGGTGCGCCCCGACGTGTCGGCCGTGCTGTTCGACGAACCGCTGACCGTGATCGACCCGCACCTGAAATGGCAACTGCGGCGCAAGCTCAAGCAGATCCACCACGAGTTGAAGCTCACGCTGATTTACGTCACCCACGACCAGGTGGAGGCGCTCACCTTCGCCGACGAAGTGGTGGTGATGACGCGCGGCCGTGCGGTGCAAGTGGGCTCGGCCGAAGCCTTGTTCGAAAAACCGGCACACACCTTTGTCGGCCATTTCATCGGTTCGCCGGGCATGAACTTTTTGCCCATCCAGGCCAAAGGCTCCGGCCTGAACGTGCTGGGTCGCCACATCGACGCACCTGCGGGCGTGCAGCTGCCCGAAGGCGAGCTCAAGCTAGGCATACGGCCCGAATACCTGAGTCTGGCGGACGCCGCAGGCGGCGGCACCGTGCCCGCCCGGGTGGACCGGGTGCAAGACATCGGCACCTACTTTCTGGTCACTTGCAGCACTGGGGCGCACACGCTGAAGGTGCGCCTGGCGCCCGAGGCGCGCCCGCCGGCGCTGGGGTCCGACGTGCACCTGCGGGTCGTGGGTGAACACAGCTGTTATTACAAGAACGAGGAGTGGGTGGCATGACCCCGACCAACAAACCCGTGAACCAGAAAGCCTGGTGGCTGGTGCTGCCGGTGCTGCTGTGCGTGGCCTTCTCGGCCATCCTGCCGCTGATGACGGTTGTGAACTACTCGGTGCAAGACATCATCTCGCCCGATCGCCGCGTCTTCGTCGGCACCGAATGGTTCGCCGCTGTCATGCGCGACGAAGAGCTGCATTCGGCGCTGTGGAACCAGCTGAAATTTTCGGGCGCCGTGCTGGCGATCGAAATCCCGCTGGGCATTGCGCTGGCGCTGGCCATGCCGGCCCAGGGTTGGAAGTCGTCGGCCACCTTGGTGCTGGTGGCGCTTTCCTTGTTGATCCCGTGGAACGTGGTCGGCACCATCTGGCAGATTTTTGGCCGCACCGACATCGGCCTGATGGGCGCCACGCTGGACTGGATGGGCATTGAATACAGCTACACCGGTGACGCCACACAAGCTTGGTTGACCGTGCTCTTGATGGACGTGTGGCACTGGACGCCGCTGGTGGCCTTGCTGGCCTTCGCCGGTTTGCGCAGCATTCCCGACGCGTATTACCAAGCGGCGCAGATCGACGGCGCCAGCAAGTTCGCGGTGTTCCGCTACATCCAGCTGCCCAAGATGCGCGGTGTGCTCATGATCGCGGTGCTGCTGCGCTTCATGGACAGCTTCATGATCTACACCGAGCCGTTCGTGCTCACCGGCGGCGGGCCCGGCAACGCCACCACCTTCCTCAGCCAGTACCTGACGCAGAAAGCCGTGGGCCAGTTCGATCTGGGTCCGGCGGCGGCGTTCTCGCTGATCTATTTCTTCATCATCCTGCTGTTCTGCTTCGTGCTCTACAACTGGATGCAACGACTCGGCCAGGCCGAAAAAGAGGGGGCTGGCCATGCATGAACGCCGTTTCAAGAAGCGCACGATTTTCCTGATCGCGTATCTGATCTTTGCCCTGTTGCCCATCTACTGGATGGTCAACATGAGCTTCAAGACCAACAGCGAGATCCTGTCCAGCTTCAGCCTGCTGCCCCAGCATTTCACCTGGGACAACTACAAGACCATCTTCACCGACGCGTCCTGGTACTCGGGCTACATCAACAGCCTGATCTACGTCGCGATCAACATGGTGATCTCGGTGTCGGTGGCGCTGCCTGCGGCTTACGCGTTCTCGCGCTACAGCTTTCTGGGCGACAAGCACGTCTTTTTCTGGCTGCTCACCAACCGCATGACGCCGCCCGCCGTGTTTCTGTTGCCCTTCTTCCAGCTCTATTCCACGGTGGGCCTGATGGACACCCACATCGCAGTCGCGCTGGCCCACTTGTTGTTCAACGTGCCGCTGGCGGTCTGGATTCTGGAAGGCTTCATGAGTGGCATTCCGCGCGAGATCGACGAGACCGCCTACATCGACGGCTACAGCTTCCCGCGTTTCTTCGTCACCATCTTCCTGCCGCTGATCAAAGCCGGGGTCGGCGTCGCCGCCTTCTTCTGCTTCATGTTCAGTTGGGTCGAACTGCTGCTGGCGCGCACGCTCACCAGCGTCAACGCCAAGCCCATCGTCGCGACCATGACGCGCACGGTCAGTGCGAGCGGCATGGACTGGGCCACGTTGGCGGCAGCCGGTGTGCTGACGATTGTTCCCGGTGCCATCGTGATCTGGTT
>NZ_JBFJMY010000176.1:0-8170 GCF_041633695.1 Hydrogenophaga sp. | reverse complement strand
TATGGGCTGGGTGATGGGCTCGAAACAAAACGCCGGGCCCTGCGGTGGCCGGTAGATCAGGCAGAAGTGCTGCGCGGCGCCACCGTCGTGTTCGAAATCCGGCATGGACGCGGTGAGCTGCAGACCCCGCTCGGGCCACTCGATACGGGCGCTGCCGCCCCAGCCGGTGTAGCCGTTGTCGATCAAGTCCCCGTGGGCGGACATGCCCTGGTTCAAATCCCAGCCCGGCGGAAACTGCGGGGTGTGTGCCACCGGTATCGGATCGTCACCACACAGCCACACGCCTTGCACCGGCGCCTGGATACGGGTGGCGGGCGTGCGCGGAAACCAGGGGTGCACGCCGATGCCATAAGGCAGCGGTTGCGCGCCCAGGTGGCGCACCTCGACCCGCTGGTCGAGCCCACCATCCACCAGCCGGAAGCTCTGCACCGCCTCGTAGTCGTGGGGATTGCCCTGGAAGCCTTGCGAACGCAGCGTCATGACCAGGGTGTCGTCGGCCGGCTGCGTCAGTGCCCAGGGCTGCAGCCAGGCATCGCCGTGGATCGGATACGGCTCGCCCGCGCGGTTGTTCTGCATCGGGTGAAAGCGGCCATCGTGGTCGAAGCCGCCGCCGCTGATGCGGTTGGACCAGGGCAACATGGGGAAGGAGGCCAGTTGGTACAAGTCCGGCGTCTGGCCGTCCCAGGGCCGCCAGAGGTCGAAGCGACCCTGTGGACCCTCGGGGTGATCGGCCTGCCAGGCCGCCACGCTACCGCCGAGCGAAGGGACCAGCCCCAGGTGTTGACCGGCGTGGTGCAGCCAGACGGTGGGATGGGCGGTGTTGTTCATGTTGGTGTTCTCCAGGTTGAAGGGCTGCGGGAGGACTCTCCGGGGCGCAGTGCCCGGGCCGAGAACCCGGCGGAACCGGCTCTGCCGAGCCGCATCGGGTTGCCCCCTTGGGGGTCGCGCGAAGCGTGGCGGGGGAGGCCCATTTCACCCGCCAAACCCATGGGCGGGCAGACCGGGGCTGTCCACGGACACGGCGAACAGCCCGCCGGCCAGGGGTTCGGCTGCGAGCTGCTCGGGCGTGAGCCCGCTGCGCGCGGTGGAGACAAACAGGGTGCGCAAGTCGGCCCCGCCAAAGCTGCAATTGGTGACGTGGCGGGTGGGCAGCCTCACGCGGCCCAGCTCCTGCGCCGTCACCGGATCGTGGCAACTCACGCAAGCACCGCCCCAGTGCGCGATCCACACCCGGCCCAGCGCGTCCGTGGTCATGCCATCGGGCACACCGTCGCCGGGTGCGAAGCGGTTCCACAGCCGCTTGTTCGACAAAGTGCCGGCGGCCGCGTCGAAGTCGTAGCAGTAGGTGCTGGCATTCACCGTGTCGTTGAAATACAGGGCCAGGCCGCGCGCACCCGACGCCCAGGTCGGGCCGTTGGTCACCACAAAGCCCTGGTCGTGGCGCGTGCAGCGGCCGTCCGGATCGTAGCGGTACAGCGCGCCGGTGGGCGCTTCACAAGCAAAGTCCATGCTGCCGGCCCAGAAGCGGCCCTGCGCATCGCATTTGCCATCGTTGAAGCGGTTCCCCGGCGGCTCGTGCCCGGGCTGGTGCAGGTAACGCGGCTCGCGGTCGGTGGCGGGGTCGAACACCGCGAAACCCCGGCGCAGGGTCACGATCAGGCCCGGCGCGTGGGCACGCTCGGCCAAGGCCGAAATTTCCTCGGCAAAAGTCCAGCTGGCGTGGCCACCACCGACCGGGTCCAGCCGGTGCAAGCGGCAGGCCAGGATATCGACCCAGTACAAGACCTGCTCGCGCACCGACCAAAGCAGGCCTTCACCCAACTCGGCGCCCAAGGCCTGCAGACAGCGCCAAGGCCCGATCACGGGCGCGGAAAAGGTGCTGGCCTGCGGACGGCCCGAAGCGGTTTGCTCGCTGCTCATAGCGGTCTCCGATTGTTGTTTCTGCACATGTCCGATGAATGCCTCTTGACTCCGCGCATGGTATCAACGCAAATTGATATCTGTAACTCCATTTTTTCATATTCATTGATATCAACATTGCAATGACGAACCCAAGCACTACCCCTCTGAAGCACCCGTCCACCCAGCCAACATGGGGGGATCTCGCCCATTTCCCCAGCCTGCGTAAGCGCTCGGTTTTCGTGACCGGAGGCGGCAGCGGCATCGGGGCCGCCATCGTCGCGGCCTTTGTTGAACAGGGCGCACGCGTCGGGTTCGTGGATGTGGCCGAACAAGCCAGCGAAGCCCTGGCCCAGCAATTGTCCGACGCCGGACACGAACCTCCCTGGTGGCGCGTTTGCGACGTGCGCGACGTGGCCGCACTCCAAGCGGCCATGGCGCAGGCGGCCCAAGCCTTGGGGGATTTTTCGGTACTGGTCAACAATGTCGCCAGCGACGACCGCCACAGCCTGGAATCCGTGACGCCGGACTACTACGACCAGCGCATGGCGATCAACGAACGTCCGGCCTTTTTTGCCATCCAGGCAGCGGTGCCGGGCATGCGGCGGCTCGGCTCGGGCTCGGTGATCAATCTGGGCTCCACCGGCTGGCAGACCAAGGGCGCGGCCTACCCCTGCTACGCCATCGCCAAGTCGTCGGTGAACGGCCTCACGCGCGGGCTGGCGAAAACCCTGGGCCAGGACCGTATCCGTATCAACACCGTATCGCCCGGCTGGGTCATGACCGAGCGCCAGATCCAGCTCTGGCTGGACGCAGAGGGCGAGCAGGATATCCAGCGCAACCAATGCCTGCCCGACAAGCTGCGGCCGCACGACATCGCGCGCATGGTGTTGTTCCTCGCATCGGACGACGCGGCCATGTGCACGGCCCAGGAATTCAAGGTGGATGCGGGCTGGGCCTGAATTTGACCCACCCCCGCCGCGCTGCGCGCGACCCCCTCAAGGGGGCCCCGGCAAAGCCGGTTCCTCGGTGCCCCTGGAATAAGGCACGTCGCGCCAGCGCTGACGCAGGTTGCCGCCCCCCAGGGACAGACGGTGGGGAAATGAAGGGGAGCCCGCTCCCGATCCTGCACTGCCGTGTGGCCGGGCTGAGCAGCGCAGGGGCGTGGGGATCAGAAATTCGCATGTCCGAAGGCCGCGCAGCGGACAAGTTTGCGAATTTCCCCCACGACGCGAGCAGCGCAAGGAACCGCGCAGCGGCCCGGACTTCGGCTCGCCTTTTCTTTGGGTACTGTTCTTTTGGCGAAGCAAAAGAACAGTACCTCACCCGCCGGGGCGAGACCCGGCCAAATCAAGCTTCAGGAGAAAAGAAAGGTCCGCGCGCAACAGAGGTGTTTCACTCCAGCTCCAGGCGCCGCCCGTACTGGGTCAGGCTGGTCTGCTTGAGCGCCTTCATCATCACTTTGGCCGCAGGCGAGAGCAGGCGGTCGGAGCGGGTGATGATGCCGAAGGCGTCCATGTGACAGGGCACGGCCAATGGCAGCACCGAGACGATGCCGTGTGAGGCGTAGTAGTGCGCCACGTCGGCCGCCAGCACGGCCACCATGTCGCTTTGCTGCAGCATGCGCGTGATGAACAAAAGGGCCGAGGTCTCGATGGTGTTGATGGGCGGCGCCAGCCCTTCTTGCTGGAACATCAGATCAAAGCGGTGCCGCAACACGCTGCCTGCGGGCGGCACGATCCAGCCGGCCGTGAGCACGTCGCGCAGGCTCAACCCGGTCATGCCCAACAAGGGATGGCCCGGGCGGGCGATGGCGCAGATCAGTTCTTCGGTCAGGGATTCGTAGCGCAAATGGGTCTTGTCGTGTTCGGCAAACAACCGCCCCACCACGATGTCCAGCTTGCCCTGCTCCAGCCGGTCCAGCAGCACCGGGCTGGTCTCGATATCGAGCGAGATGCGCAGACTGGGATGCTCTTGCTTGACCAGCGTCACCGCCGCCGGCAACAGGCTCAGCCCCGGCGAGGTGATGGCGCCAATGCCCACCTGTCCGAAATGTCCGCTCTTGAGCGCGTTGAGCTCTTCGTGCGCCTGGTTCAGGCTGCCCAGTGCCATGCGGGCGTGCCGGATCATGGTCTCGCCATACCAGGTGGGGCGCATGCCCCGGGGCAGCCGCTCGAACAACGACACCTCCAGCACGTCCTCCAGATCCTTGAGCAGCTTGGACGCCGCTGGCTGGGTCATGCTGAGCACCTGGGCCGCGCGGTGGATGTTGCCCTCTTCGGCCAGAGCGACCAACAGCAGCAGCTGGCGGGTTTTGAGGCGCGCGCGAATGAACCAGTGGTTGTAGGTGCTCATCGGGTTTTCCAGAATGCCTTTATTGATATGCATTTTGCACAAAAAACGATTGGATCGATATCCAAATAAAACCTAGACTTCATCGCCAAACCAAAACAAGGGACCAGATGAAGCTAGGCGACATGCAACACAACCCCAGGCACCTCATCAACGGGCGCTGGGAGATCGGTACCACCACGGGGGTGAGCACCAACCCGTCGGACACGCGTGAAGTGGTGGCCGAATACGCCCGGGCCGATCGCAACCAGGCCGAGCAGGCGATCAAGGCCGCGGCCGACGCGCTGCCGCAATGGAGCCACAGCACCCCACAACGCCGGGCCGACGCGCTGGACTTCATCGGCAGCGAACTGCTGGCCCGCAAGGACGTGCTGGGCGCACTGCTGGCGCGCGAAGAAGGCAAGACGCTGGCGGAGGGTGTGGGCGAGGTGGCCCGCGCCGGACAGATCTTCAAGTTCTTCGCCGGTGAAGCCCTGCGCGTGCCCGGCGAACTCATGGCCTCGGTGCGCCAGGGCGTTCAGGTCGACGTGACGCGCGAACCCGTGGGCGTGGTGGGCATCATCGCGCCCTGGAATTTTCCCTTTGCCATACCGGCCTGGAAGATCGCCCCGGCTCTGGCCTACGGCAACACCGTGGTGTTCAAACCCGCCGAACTGGTGCCGGCCTGCGGCTGGGCACTGGCCGAGATCATCAGCCGCTGCGGCCTGCCCGCCGGTGTCTTCAATCTGGTGATGGGCAGCGGCCGCGAGGTCGGCCAGACCCTGGTGGACCACCCCCTGGTCGACGCGCTGAGCTTCACCGGGTCGGTGTCCACGGGCGAGCGCATCCTCCAGTCGGCCACGGCGCGGCGCGCCAAGGTGCAACTGGAAATGGGCGGCAAGAATCCGCTGGTGGTGCTGGCCGATGCCGACTTCGAGCAGGCCATCGAATGCGCGCTGCAAGGCTCTTACTTCTCCACCGGCCAGCGCTGCACCGCGTCGAGCCGCCTGATCGTGGAGGCGCGCATACACGACGCCTTCGTGGCCCGGCTGCGCCAGCGGCTGGAAGCGCTCAAGGTAGGGCACGCGCTGGAGCGCAGCACCGAGATGGGCCCGGTGGTGGACGCCGACCAGCTCGAGCAGAACCTGGGCTACATCGAGATCGCGCGCAACGAAGGGGCCGAACACGTCTGGGGTGGCGAGCGGCTGGAGCGTCCCACACCGGGGCACTACATGAGCCCGGCGCTGTTTCTGGCCAAACCCGGGCACCGCATTGCGCGCGAGGAAATCTTCGGCCCGGTGGCTTGCGTCTTGCGCGCGGACGGCTACGAGCACGCGCTCAGTCTGGCCAACGACACCCCCTTTGGCTTGTGCGCAGGCATTTGCACCACCTCGCTCAAGCACGCCATGCATTTCAAACGCCATGCCGAAGTCGGCATGACCATGGTGAACCTGCCCACAGCGGGCGTTGATTTTCATGTGCCGTTTGGTGGGCGCAAGGAATCGAGCCACGGCTCGCGCGAACAGGGCCGGTACGCGGCCGAGTTCTACACCACGGTCAAGACCGGCTACATGCTGGCCTGACCGATCCTTCTGCAAAGCCTTTCCCTTTCAACCAGGAGACAAAACCATGCAACTGAATCGACGAACCCTTGCCACCGCCATCGCTTGTGCCCCGCTGGCCGGCCTGCTGCCCGCAGCCGCCTGGGCCGAAAAACCCATCGTCCTGGGCTTCAGCCAGGTCGGTGCCGAAAGCGAATGGCGCACCGCCAACACCGAGTCCATCAAGTCGGCCGCCAAAGAGGCGGGCATCGAGCTGAAGTTCTCCGACGCACAGCAAAAGCAGGAAAACCAGATCAAGGCGATCCGCTCGTTCATCGCGCAGAAGGTAGACGTGATCGCGTTCTCGCCGGTGGTCGAATCCGGCTGGGAAAACGTGCTGCGTGAAGCCAAGGCCGCCAAGATCCCGGTGGTGCTGACCGACCGCGCGGTGAACGTGAAAGACACCTCGCTGTACGTCTCCTTCATGGGCTCGGACTTCGTCGAAGAAGGCCGCAAAGCCGGCCGCTGGCTGGTCGACAAGACCAAGGACCAGAAGGGCGATATCAACATCGTCGAGTTGCAAGGCACGGTGGGTTCGGCCCCCGCCATCGACCGCAAAAAAGGCTTCGAGGAAATCATCAAGGCCGATCCCAAGTTCAAGATTCTGCGTTCGCAGACCGGCGACTTCACCCGTGCCAAAGGCAAGGAAGTGATGGAAGCGTTTCTGAAAGCCGAGGGCAAGAAAATCAACGTGCTCTACGCGCACAACGACGACATGGCGATTGGCGCGATCCAGGCGATCGAAGAGGCCGGCCTCAAGCCCGCCAAGGACATCACCATCATCTCCATCGACGCGGTCAAAGGCGCGTTTGAAGCCATGATGGCCGGCAAGCTCAACGTGAGCGTCGAATGCAGCCCGCTGCTGGGCCCGCAGCTGATGGCCGCCGTGAAAGACCTCAAGGCCGGCAAGACCTTGCAAAAACGCATCGTGACCGAAGAGGGCATCTTCCCGATGGAAATCGCGGCCCAAGAGTTCCCCAAGCGCAAGTACTGATCCGGCCAACGGATCGCCCTTCACGCGCGTCGAGCGGCGCGCGTTTTCTCACAATATCGGAGACCATTTCATGAAGCGTGCAACCCTCAAGGCCGTGCTGGCCGCTCTGGCCCTGGGCGCCGTCGGCGTCTCGCCGATGGCGCTGGCACAAGACAAAGGCAGTATCGGCATTTCGATGCCCACCAAGTCCTCGGCGCGCTGGATCGCCGATGGCGACAACATGGTCAAGGTGCTGCAGGAGCGCGGCTACAAGACCGATTTGCAATACGCCGACGACGACATCCCGAACCAGCTGGCTCAAATCGAGAACATGATCACCAAAGGCGCCAAAGTGCTGGTGATCGCCTCCATCGACGGCACCACACTGTCACGCGTCTTGCAAAGCGCGGCCGACAAAGGCGTCAAGGTCATCGCCTACGACCGCCTGATCAAAGGCTCCAAGAACGTCGACTACTACGCCACGTTCGACAACTTCCAGGTCGGCGTGCTGCAAGCCGGCTCCATCGTCGACAAGCTCGGCCTGAAGCAAGGCAAGGGTCCGTTCAACATCGAACTCTTTGGCGGTTCGCCCGACGACAACAACGCCTTCTTCTTCTACGACGGCGCCATGAGCGTGCTGCAACCGTACATCGACAGCGGCAAGCTGGTGGTGCGCAGCAAGCAGCTGGGCATGAACAAGGTCGGCACGCTGCGCTGGGATGGTGCGGTGGCGCAGGCGCGCATGGACAACCTGCTCTCGGCCTACTACGGCCAGGACAAGATCCACGCGGTGCTCTCGCCTTACGACGGCTTGTCGATCGGCATCCTGTCGTCGCTCAAAGGCGTGGGTTACTGCTCGGCGCAGCAGGCCTGCCCGGTGGTCAGCGGCCAGGACGCCGAAGTCCCTTCGGTCAAATCGATCCTGAAGGGCGAGCAGTACTCCACCGTGTTCAAGGACACGCGGGAACTGGCCAAGGTCGCGGCCAATATGGTGGACGCCACGATCTCGGGCAAACAACCCGAGATCAACGACACCAAGACCTACAACAACGGCGTGAAGGTCGTGCCTTCCTACCTGCTCAAGCCGGTGTCGGTGGACGCATCGAACTGGAACAAGGTGCTGGTCGGCAGCGGTTACTACAAAGAGTCGCAGATCAAGTAAGCCCTCGCCACCACGCACCCGCCCCGCGCGCGCCGATTCGGCCGCGCGGGCGGTGCATCCATTTTCCCGCCCTCACGCACACGGCTCGATCATGATTCTCGAAATGCGGAACATCCGCAAAACTTTTCCCGGCGTGGTGGCGCTCGACCAGGTGAACCTGCAGGTACGCGCGGGTGAGATCCACGCCATCGTGGGCGAAAACGG
>NZ_JBFJMY010000175.1:0-8221 GCF_041633695.1 Hydrogenophaga sp. | reverse complement strand
GGCGGCGCCCGGAGCGGGGCCACCCCGGCAGCAGGCGTCCATTCAGCGGGCACAAAACGGCCATTTTGCGTGCGTTGCGCGACCTACATTGTTGTTCCACAGGCCCGCGTAGGGCGGACCTGGGTTCCAAAGATCGAGGAGACACGAATGGCAGATACCTATGTATTGGTGCACGGCGCCTGGCACACCGGTGAACTGATGGAGCCTGTCGCGGCCCATCTGCGCACCATGGGGCACACGGTGCATTGCCCGACCCTGGCGGGCAACCGGGCGGACGACAAACGATCGGAAATCGGTTTGTCCGATGCGGTCGACTCGCTGGTGGATTTTGTCGAGACCCGGCAGTTGAGCCAGGTGCGCCTCATGGGGCACAGCTACGGCGGCATGGTGATCAGCATGGCGGCCCAGCGTCTGGGCGAGCGGCTGCGCCGCCTGATCTATGCCAACGCCTTTGTGCCTATGCATGGCGAATCGCTCAACGACCTCGTGCCACCGCACTACCGAAGCTTGTTCGATGGCATCGCCGCCGCTTCGGGCAACGCGGTGATGCTGCCGTTTCCGATCTGGCGGGAGGCGTTCATCAACGACGCCGATCTGGCTTTGGCCGAACACACCTATGGCCAGCTCAATCCCCACCCGTACCGAACCTTCACCGACAAAGCGGTGTTGGAGACCGAGCTGGCCGCCTTGCCGCTGGGCAAGAGCTACATCAACTGCCAGCAGGACACCGCTTTGCCCCACAGCCTGCCCTGGCACCCCAGGTTGTCGGAGCGGCTGGGTTTGTTCCGGTTGATCGAGTGCGCGGGCAGCCACGAGCTGCTGTTCACCGACCCCCAGCGGCTGGCGCAAGCCATCCAGGAGGCCGGGCGGGACTGAGCGCAGGATTTGGGTGTCCGAGACGTTCAAGGCATAATCGAAAGCACTCGCCGCCGACCGGTAACGCTCGGCGGTTTCCTTTTGTCCCAAGCCGCATCCGATGGTGCGGCGGATGCCCCAAGCTTGCTGGAGTGAAGCCATGGCCACGATGCCCATCACCAAACGCGGTTCCGAGAAACTCAAAGCGGAGCTGCACCGCCTGAAGACCGTCGACCGCCCTTGGGTGATCAACGCGATTGCAGAGGCGCGTGCCCAGGGCGATTTGAGTGAAAACGCCGAGTACGAAGCGGCCAAGGACCGCCAGGGCTTCATCGAGGGCCGGATTGCCGAGGTGGAGAGCAAGCTGTCCACGGCGCAGATCATCGACCCCACCGCCGTGGAAGCCGGGGGGCGGGTCGTGTTTGGCTCGACGGTGGACTTGGAAGACGAAGACAGCGGTGCTGCCGTGACCTATCAGATCGTGGGCGAAGACGAGGCCGATATCAAACAAGGCTTCGTCAACATCAGCAGCCCCATCGCCCGTGCCCTGATCGGCAAGGAAGTCGGCGACGTGGCGGTGGTGGAAGCACCCGGAGGCGTGCGCAGCTACGAGATCGTCGACGTTCGCTACATCTGACCTGGCCTTGGCCGGTCGCCGCATGTCCTTGCAACGTCTCTCACACCGCTTCTCGATTCTGATCGCCGCCCTCTGGTGGGGCGGCATCACCGCCATCAGTTTCCTGGTGGTCCCGTTCCTGTTCGTTCAGCTGGGCAACCCGGCTGTTGCCGGTCCCTTGGCGGCGCGCCTGTTTGCGTGGCAATGTGGGGCCAGCGTGTTGCTCGGCGTCTTGCTGTTGTTGCTGTTGCGGCGCCGACTAGGCGTGGGGGCGCCATCGGCTGCAGACGGGTTGGCGAACATGTCTTCAGCCGTGGGCACCATGGGCTTTGTCTTGTTGGCCATGCTGCTGGCCTTGTTGCAGCAGTTCGGGGTGGCGCAGCAGATCGTGAGCGCCCGTGCCACGGGGGGCGATCTGCGACTCTGGCACAGCCTGGGCAGTGCGATGGTGTTGGGCCAATGGCTGTGTGCTGGCGCCGTGCTCTGGCGCCTGAGCCGCCGGGATTGACACCGGCTCGCCCACCCTACAGAACAACGGCACCGCGCTGATCCGCCCCGGTCGCCCAGAGGGGTGTTATGGGATCAGCCGCTCGGCCGACTCCAGCGTATTCACCATCAACATGGTGATGGTCATGGGACCCACGCCGCCGGGCACCGGTGTGATGTAGCCTGCCACTTCTTTCACGCCCGCGAAATCCACGTCGCCGCAGAGCTTGCCGTCAGGGTCGCGGTTCATGCCCACGTCCAGCACCACCGCGCCGGGCTTGACCATGTCGGCGGTGAGCACGTTGCGCTTGCCGACGGCGGCCACGATCACGTCGGCCTGCAAGGTCATGGCTTTCAGATCGGGCGTGGCACTGTGGCAGACCGTGACGGTGGCGTTTTTCTGCAGCAGCATGAGGGCCATGGGCTTGCCCACGATGTTGCTGCGGCCGATCACCACGGCGTGTTTGCCGCGCAAGTCGTAGCCAATGGATTCCAGCATCTTCATGCAGCCGTAGGGTGTGCAAGGCCAGAAACCGGGCAGGCCGGTCATGAGCGCGCCGGCGCTGGCGATGTGAAAACCGTCGACGTCTTTAGACGGCGCAATCGCTTCGATGACTTTTTGCGCATCGATATGGGCGGGCAAGGGCAACTGCACCAGGATGCCGTGGATGGACGGATCCGCGTTCAACGCGGCCACCCGTGCGAGCAGCGCGTCTTCGGACAGGCTGGCGGGCCAGTTTTCCAGCACCGAGTGCATGCCCGTGTCTTCGCAGGCTTTGACCTTGTTGCGCACATAGACCTGTGAGGCCGGGTTTTCGCCCACCAGGATCACGGCCAGGCCGGGCTGTATGCCTTTGGTCTTGAGCTTGGCCACGCGGGCGCTGACATCGGCGCGCAGTTGTTGGGAGAGGGCTTTGCCGTCGATCAGTTGTGCGGTCATGGCGAGAGGGCGTGAAGAAAAGGAAGAGAGGAAATGGAAACGCCCGTGGGTTTAGCCAACGGGCGTTGTGTGCGCATGTGGCGCAATCCGTCAGGTTTTCACCGGGGACTGCCCCAGCGCAATTTTCAGCAGATCGGCCACGGTGTTGGCACCGAGCTTTTCCATGATGTTGGCCCGGTGTGCCTCGACGGTCTTGATGCTGATGCCCAGATCGTCGGCGATTTGCTTGTTCAGCCGACCCGCCACGATGCGTTCCAGCACCTGGGATTCCCGGCCGGTGAGCTTGGAGAGCAGGGCGTCGCGGCTCACGGCTTGTTGGTGGGTGGCGAAGGCGTCTTTGGCGTGGTCCAGCATGCGGTCCACCAGCAACAGCAGCTGTTCTTCCTTGAACGGCTTCTGGATGAAGTCCAGCGCGCCGTTTTTCATGGACTCCACCGCCATGGGCACGTCTCCATGGCCGGTGATGAACACGATGGGCAGCGGCGACTGGCGCTCGATCAGCCGCTCTTGCAGCTCCAGGCCGGTCATGCCGCCCATGCGGATGTCGGCGATCAGGCAGGCCACTTCGCGGGTGTCGTAGCGGCTCAGAAACGCTTCGGCAGATTCAAAGCAGCGTACCCGGTAGTCTTTGCCCTCGAGCAGCCATTGAAGGGAGTCTCGTACCGCTTCGTCGTCGTCGACCACATAAACGGTGCCTTTTTTCGGAATCAAACTCATCTCGCTCCTTCTGTGCCGGTCGGGGCTGCGTTGCCGATGCTGGGTGTGCCGTCGTCGATTCTCAGGCGGGAAACCACCGGAATCCAGAAGCTGAAGCAACAACCCGTCACCAACTCGCCATTGTAGATGTTCTGAACTTGCATGCGACCTTGGTGCGATTCGACGATGCTGCGGCACAGCTTGAGGCCAATGCCCATGCCTTCGCTCTTGGTGCTGTAGAAGGCTTCGTAGATCTGCTCCAGCATGTCGTCGGGCACGCCATTGCCGGAGTCCCGCACCTCGAATTCGATCACGTCCAGTTGCTCGACGCGTTTGGGGCCGACGCGCAATTCCACGTAACGCTCGCCGGGCGGGCGCCCGGCCTGGGCGATGGCCTCCCCCGCGTTCTTGATCAGGTTGATCAGCACCTGCTCGATCAGGATCGGATCGACCATCAGCTTGGGCAGGCGCGCCGCCACGTAAGAGGACAGCCGGACCTGGTGGCGCCGCAACTCGATGTCGGCGAGTTCGATCGCGTTGCTCACCATCAGTGCGACATCGGACAAGGACGGGTTGGGTTCGCTGCGTTTGACGAAGGCGCGGATGCGCTGGATGATCTGACCGGCCCGTTGCGCCTGGCGCGCGGTCTTGTGCAGGGCGGCGAGCAACTCGTCGTTGGTGATGCGTTGGTCTTGCACGCGGCTGATCATGCCGGTGCAGTAATTGTTGATGGCGGTGAGCGGCTGGTTGAGTTCGTGCGCCACGCTGGACGCCATTTCACCCATGGTGATCAGGCGGCTCGCCGTCTGGGCGCGTTCGGCCTGCAGCGAGGCTTGCAGTTCGGCGAGTCGGCGGGTGGTGATGTCGCTGGCGATCACCATCTGCGCGAGCCGGCCATCGACCCAGGTCAGGTAGCGGGTGCGCACCTCCAGCCAGCGGTCCAGTTCTTCGACAAAGACCTCGGCGTTCTCGGTGCTGGCGTCGGTCAGGGAGCTGGTGGGCATGCCGGCGAAGGAATCCACCGCGTCGCCATCGTCCGAGTTGGGGCTGGGCTGGTTGCCGGCCAGATCGACCAGATGCCGGTGGCCGCGGCCACGGGTGCCGAACCAGAGCCGGTACATCTTGTTGGCGAACAACATCTCGTCGCTGCCCAGGGGCGCCACCGAGACGGCGGAGTCCAGGCTCTCCAGCACGGTGGTGAAGCGTTCGTAGGAGGCCGTGAGCTCTTCGCGGATGCGTTTGGGCTCGGTGATGTCGGTCATCGAGGTCATCCAGCCGGACTGAATGCCGTTGGGATCGATCAGTGGCGAGACGTACATGCGGGCGTCGAAAATGCTGCCATCCCGGCGCTGCACCCGCACCTCGAAACCGCCCGGCGTCGAGCGGCCACGCAGCTCGTCTTCGAGCCGCGCCGCCAGCAGTTCGTGGTCCTGGTCGGGCCAGTAGGGGAAGGGCGCCGTGCGCCCGACCAGCTCGGACTCGGTCCAGCCGGTCATGGAACAAAAGGCCGGGTTGACGTAGGTGATGCGGCCTTGCAGGTCCAGCGCCCGCATGCCTGTCAGCATCGAGTTCTCCATGGCGCGCCGGAAATTGGTCTCCGACACCAACGCCTGCTGCGCCTGCACGCGCCGGCGCGTGTGGCGCCAGGTGCCCAGCAGCATCCAGACCGTGAGCGCGCTGAGCGCACCGACCACCCAGAAGAAGCCGCTGCCCACCACGTCTTGCGAGGTGCGGTAGCCCTGCGCTTTCAGAAGGAGGCCGTTGCCCACCGGTGATACCGGCACTTCGTGCTGCAGCGGCTGGGTGGCCCAGGGCAGCAGCTTGAAGACCGATGCCGGTGCCTGCAGGCTGCCGGCCAGCACGTGGCCGCTTTCGTCCATCAAGGCCACTGCGTACCGGGCGATCACCTCGGGCGGAATGCCAAAGCGCATCAAGCCGTCGATCGAATACTCGCCCATGATGGTGCCCGCGAACCGGCCCTGTTCGGACAGCGGCACTTGCAGCATCAGCTTGGCATATCGGGGGTCGTCGCCTTGCGGACGCGAATAAATCGGCTGGCGCAGATCGCGCGCGAGGTCGTAAGACCCATCCGACTCGACCAGGGTCAGCACGCTGCCTGTGATCCGTACCAGCGGCGCCGGTGCGCTGGGCGAGGCGTAGCTGGCCAAGACCTTGCGGTGTGCATCGACCCAGGAGATGGCCAGCAGCTCCGGGAACTGGCTGATCAGGGATTCGGCCTGGAAGCTGAACTCTTCGGTGCCGATTTCCTTGTTGTCCACTTCGCGTGCCAGCCGCATCAGCTGTTCCTGGCGTTCCAGCAAGCGCAGCCGCAAGCGCTGCTGGGCGTATTCGACATCGCGGGTGACGGCTTCCTGTTCACGCTCCAGTTCTTCGTAGCGCAGATACGTGAAGGCCACCACGATGGCCGACAGGAACAAGAGCACCGACAGCAGAGGCGCCAGGGTGGCGAAACGGTCTTGTCGGGACGGGGGGAGGCGGCGCCACCAGCGTTTCCACCAAGGCGCGCGCACACCGACCGTGGCATGGGTGTTGAGTGGCGGGGGCGGCGGCTGGTTCATGAGCCGCATAGTCTAAGTGACGGCTTGGCTGGTGGCGGGCGCGGTGGCTCTTCGTTGCCCGGCGTCGGATTCTTCTGGTGTTGTTTTTGATATTTCACCATATAGAAATGAAAAGCACATGTTGAAATATGAATTCTTTTATGGCAAACTTGCTGACACTGTGCGGTGAGCGCCGTAAGCTAGTTCAAAACCCATTGGAGACAACATGTCAGCAACTGATGCTTTCAAGGCCCGCTATGCGGTGGATGTGGACAACCAGGAGACACGGGAGTGGATGGAAGCCCTTTCCGCCGTGATCGAGCGAGAGGGGCCTGAGCGGGCTCACTTCCTGTTGGAGCAGTTGCTGGAGCACGGGCGCCAAAACAGCATCGACATGCCGTATTCGGCCAATACCGGGTATGTCAACACCATCGAACCGGCGCAAGAAGCGCGTTCACCCGGCAACCTGGAAATTGAACAGCGCCTGCGGGCCTATATGCGCTGGAACGCCATGGCCATGGTGGTCAAGGCAAACCGCCTCAACCCGGCAGATGGCGGTGATCTGGGCGGGCACATCGGCTCGTTTGCTTCTCTGGCCAGCCTGTTTGGCGCCGGCTTCAACCACTTCTGGCACGCCGAGAGCGAAAGCCATGGGGGCGATTGCCTCTACATCCAAGGCCATGTGTCGCCCGGTGTTTATGCGCGCGCCTATATGGAAGGTCGGCTGACCGAGGAGCAGTTGCTCAACTTCCGCCAGGAAGTGGACGGCAAAGGCCTGTCCAGCTACCCGCACCCCAAGCTCATGCCCAATTTCTGGCAGTTCCCGACGGTGTCCATGGGCCTGGGCCCGCTGATGGCCATCTACCAGGCACGCTTCCTCAAGTACCTCCACGCCCGTGGCATCGCCAATACCGAGAACCGCAAGGTCTGGGTGTTCTGCGGCGACGGCGAGATGGACGAAGTGGAGTCTCTGGGTGCCATTGGTCTGGCCGCACGCGAGAAGCTGGACAACCTGATCTTCGTGATCAACTGCAACCTGCAGCGCCTGGACGGCCCGGTGCGTGGCAACGGCAAGATCATCCAGGAGCTCGAGGGCGAATTCCGCGGTTCGGGCTGGAACGTCATCAAACTGATCTGGGGCAGCCAGTGGGACCCGCTGCTGGCCGCCGACAAAGACGGCGCGCTGCGCAAGATCATGATGGAGTGCAACGATGGCGACTACCAGGCCTTCAAGGCCAACGATGGTGCCTACGTGCGCAAGCATTTCTTTGGCCGCGATCCGCGCACGCTGGAAATGGTGGCCCATTTGACCGACGACGAGATCGGCGATCTGCGCCGTGGTGGTCACGATTCCAAGAAGGTTTATGCCGCGTTTGATGCCGCAGTGAAAACCGCTGGCCAGCCGACCGTGTTGCTGATCAAGACCGTCAAGGGTTTTGGCATGGGCAAGGTGGGCGAGGGCAAGAACACCGTTCACCAGACCAAGAAGCTCAGCGACGAAGACATCAAGTTCTTCCGCGACCGTTTCAACATCCCGATTCCCGACAGCCAACTGGCCGAGTTGCCGTTCTACAAACCGGCCGACGACACGCCGGAAATGAAGTACCTGCACGAACGCCGCAAAGCGCTGGGTGGCTATTTGCCGCACCGCCGCATCAAGGCCGACGAGAACTTCACCGTGCCGCCGCTCGACACCTTCAAGGCTGTGATCGAGCCGACGGCGGAGGGCCGCGAGATTTCTACCACGCAAGCCTATGTGCGTTTCCTGACGCAACTGCTGCGCGAGAAGGAGATCGGCCCGCGCGTGGTGCCGATCCTGGTGGACGAAGCCCGTACCTTCGGTATGGAAGGCCTGTTCCGCCAGATCGGGATCTACAACCCGGACGGCCAGCAGTACACCCCGGTCGACAAAGACCAGGTGATGTACTACAAGGAAGACACCAAAGGGCAGATCCTGCAAGAGGGCATCAACGAAGCCGGCGGCATGAGCAGCTGGATCGCAGCGGCCACCAGCTACAGCACGAGCAACCGGATCATGATCCCGTTCTACGTGTACTACTCCATGTTCGG
>NZ_JBFJMY010000174.1:0-8293 GCF_041633695.1 Hydrogenophaga sp. | reverse complement strand
GTGGTGGTCAACATCGCCATGCGCTGCTCGTACTTGTCGGCTTTGAGCTTGCCCTTTTTCACCTGGGCTTCGTAATTCTTGCGGATGGTGGCGATGCCACGGTCCAGCGCTTCTTGCTTCATCTCCAACATCTTCACCGGGATACCGGCGTTGAGGAAGTTCATGGCAATGCCGCCACCCATGGTGCCCGCGCCGATGACGGCGATGGACTTGATCTCGCGTTGCGGCGTATCGGCAGGTACGTCCGGGATCTTGGACGCGGCACGTTCTGCGGTGAACAGATGGCGCAGCGCGCGGCACTCCGGCGTCCACATCAGGTTGATGAAGATGTCGCGCTCGGTCACCATGCCGACGTCAAACTTCTGCTTGGTCGCGGCTTCCACGGCATCCACGCACTTGGCGGGCGCCGGAAAATTCTTGGCCATGCCCTTGACCATGTTGCGCGCGAACTGGAAGTAGGCGTCGCCCTTGGGGTGTTTGCACGGCAGGTTGCGCACCAGCGGCAGAGCGGAGCCATCGGCGTGCTTGGCCGCCACTTCTTTGGCGAAGGCCATCGCTTCTTCGGCCAGCGATTCGGGCGATTGGGCCAGCTTGTCGAACAGCTTCTGACCCGGCACGCTGGCCAGCAGTTCGCTTTTGACCGGCTCGCCCGAAACGATCATGTTGAGCGCGGCTTCCACGCCCAGCACGCGTGGCAGGCGTTGTGTGCCACCGGCGCCGGGAATCAGACCCAGCTTCACTTCGGGCAGGGCCACGCTGCAACCGGGTGCGGCGATGCGGTAATGACAACCCAGCGCCAGCTCCAGACCTCCGCCCATGGCCACGCTGTGCATGGCGGCCACCACCGGCTTGCTGGTGTTTTCCACCGCCAGAATGACGCTGAGCAGGTTGGGCTCTTGCAGCGCCTTGGGGGTGCCGAATTCGCGGATGTCGGCGCCGCCCGAGAACGCACGGCCAGCGCCGGTGATCACGATGGCTTTGACAGCGGGGTCCTTTTCAGCTTGTTCCAGACCGTTGGTGATGCCTTGGCGGGTCGAAAAACCCAGGCCGTTCACCGGCGGGTTGTTCATCGTGATGACGGCCACGTCACCGTGAACCTGGTATTCAGCGGTCATGGATGCTCCTTGAGATGTGATGGAAATTAGAAAAGAACGATCGTTCGATTCTAGGAAATTTAGCGCGCCTGACAAGGCCCGGGTGTCTCCCGCTTGTCTCACCGCCTGCGCAGCGGGCAGCCGATCGGCGCCGGGCCAGCCCCGACCCTGCGACCCCAGCGCACATCATGCACCCGTGGTCGCCTTGACGCCATGTCTGGCGTCAAGGACTGCATGAACCACGGCTCCGCTCAGACCTCCAGCCACTCCTTGCGGGTGTAGGGGTCGGCGCGCAAGCTGTCGGGGGTGCCGCTGAACACAATGCTGCCGTGGCCCATGACCAGCGCCCGGTCCGAAATGCTCATGGCGATGGTGAGCTTTTGCTCGATCAGCAGCACGGAAATGCCGCGCACCTTGAGTTTGTGCAGGTATTGCCCCACCAGCTCCACGATTTTGGGCGCCAGACCTTCGGTGGGTTCGTCGATGATGATCAGGTCGGGGTCGCCCATGAGGGTGCGGCACAGCGTGAGCATTTGCTGCTCACCGCCCGAGAGCACGCCCGCCTCCGTGTGTTGCCGCTCCTTCAGGCGCGGAAACATGGTGTACATGTCATCGAAATTCCAGCGCCCTTCCTCCTTGGAACTCTTTTGCCCCAGCAGCAGGTTCTGGTGCACCGTGAGCTTGGGGAAAATATCGCGGCTTTCCGGCACGTAACCGAGTCCGAGGTGGGCGATCTGGAACGGCTTGAGGCCGAGTATGTCTTTGCCGTGCCAGGTGACACTGCCTTTGGCCTCCACCAGGCCCATGATGGCCTTGGCCGTGGTGGAGCGGCCCGAGCCGTTGCGCCCGAGCAGCGCCACGATCTCGCCCTTGCCGACCTGGAACGAGACGCCATGCAGCACATGGCTTTTGCCGTAATAGGCGTGCAGATTCTGAATATCGAGCATGTGAGTTCTTCTCCTCAGTGGCCGCTGGCCGACGCTTCGTCGTGCCCGGTGCCCAGGTAGGCCTCTTGAACCGCGGGATTGGAGCGCACCGCCTCGGGTTCGTCAAAGGCGATCACCTCGCCATACACCACCACCGCGATCTTGTCGGCCAGGCCGAATACCACGCCCATGTCGTGCTCCACCGTCAGCAATGTTTTGCCCACCGTGACCTCGCGGATCAGCTCGATGAAGCGGCTGGTTTCGCTTCTGCTCATGCCCGCTGTGGGCTCGTCGAGCAGGATCACGTTGGCGCCGCCCGCGATGGTGATGCCGATTTCCAGCGCACGCTGCTCGGCGTAGGTCAGGTTCATGGCGAGCACGTCGCGCCGGCGGTCCAGCTTGATCATCTCCATCAGCTGTTTGGCACGGTCGTTGGCATCGTCCAGGTCGGCGAGAAACTTCAAGAACGTGTAGCCATAACCGAGGCTCCACAACACGCCGCAGCGCAGGTTCTCAAACACGCTGAGCTTGGGGAAGATGTTGGTGATCTGGAAGCTGCGGGAGAGGCCAGCACGGTTGATCTCGAACGGCTTTTTGCCGTCGATGCGTTGGCCATTGAGCAGCACTTCGCCGCCCGTTGGTTCAAACCGCCCCGAAATCAGATTGAACAAGGTGGACTTGCCCGCGCCATTGGGGCCAATGATGGCCACCCGCTCCCCTGCTTTCACCGCCAGGTTCACGCCACGGATGATCTCGGTCTTGCCGAAACTCTTGCGCAGGTCTTTCAGTTCCAGCGCGTATGTTGATGGTGCCGGCATCACTGCAACTCCCTCCGCTTGATTTCCTTTTCGATGTACTCCTGGATCTCACCCCATTCGCGCAGAAAAGCCCGGCGCGTGAGCTCGAAGAGACCGAGTCCCGTCAGCATGACCAGGCTTGCGCCAAACCAGCTGTCCAGCCTCGCCACGTCGAGTGGAATTCCCAGAAAGCGCAGTTCAGACCCCAGCGTGGTGTTGAGCTGCAGGTGGTAGACCATCTCGATCATCGCCCCCGCACCCAACAGCATCACCATCGCCGTGCCCGCCAACGCCAGGTAGCTCACCCAGAGTTCGCGCAGCCGTCCAAAGGCGGCCACACGCAGGTTCATCATGATCAAACTGGCAATGCCACCGGGTGCGTAGATCACCATGAACAAGAAGATCAGGCCCAGGTACAGCAGCCAGGCCTTTGTGAACTCGGAGAGCAGCACGAAGGCCAGCACCATGAGCACGCCACCGATGATCGGTCCGAAGAAGAACGTGGCACCACCCAGAAAGGTGAACAACAGGTAGGCACCGGAGCGCGCTGCGCCCACCACCTCGGCGGTGACAATTTCGAAGTTCAGCGCACCCAGGCCACCCGAGATACCGGCAAAAAAGCCCGCAATGATGAAGGCAAAGTAGCGCACCTTTTGCGTGTCGTAGCCCACGAACTCCACGCGTTCGGGGTTGTCACGCACCGCGTTCAGCATGCGCCCCAGTGGCGTGCGGGTGAACGCGTACATGGCCGCCACCGCGACGAAGGTGTAAGCGGCAATGAGGTAGTACACCTGCACCTGGGGCCCGAAGGTGACGCCCATGACCGCTTTGCCCACCATGCGGTTGCCCGACACGCCACCCTCGCCTCCGAAGAACTCCGGAATCATCAGCGACAGCGCAAACACCAGCTCGCCCAGACCCAGGGTGATCATGGCAAACGTGGTCCCCGACTTGCGTGTGGTGACGTAGCCAAACAGCACCGCAAAGCACACGCCTGCCAGCCCGCCCGCCAAGGGGACGAGCGACACCGGAATGGGCAAGGAGCCGTCCCCGACACTGTTGAGCGCGTGTATCGCCAGAAACGAGCCCAGACCGGTGTACACCGCATGCCCGAAGCTCAGCATGCCGCCCTGACCGAGCAGCATGTTGTAAGACAGGCAGGCAATGATGGCGATACCCATCTGGGACAACACCGTGCGGGCCAAGCCGCTGGTGAACACCATGGGTGCGACAACGAGCAGCAATGCGAACAGACCCCAGGTGAGCCAGCGGCCCACGTTGAGCGGTTTGAATGTGTAGTACTTGGTGGTCATGGTTCAACTCTCACGCTTGCCGAGCAGCCCGCGTGGCCGGAAGATCAGGATCAGGACCAGAAAGAGGTACGGCAGGATCGGCGCCACCTGCGACAGCGTGAGCTTGACGTAGGAGTTGTTGGCCACCGCGTCCGACAAGGGCAAACCAAGCTGCTGCGCCAGTGTCAGCAGCGAATACTCGAAGGCCACAGCGAAGGTCTGGATGATGCCGATCAGCAGCGACGCGACAAAGGCGCCGGACAACGAGCCCATGCCGCCCACCACCACCACCACAAAAATGACCGAACCGACGGTGGCGGCCATGGCCGGTTCCGTGAGAAAAGTGCTGCCACCAATCACACCGGCCAAGCCAGCGAGCGCGCAGCCCGCGCCAAACACCAGCATGAAGACACGCGGCACGTTGTGCCCCAGTGATTCCACCGCATCGGGGTGGGTCAGCGCGGCCTGGATCACCAGACCGATACGCGTGCGCGTCAGCAGCAACCACACCGATACCAGCATCACCAAGGCCACGAGCATCATGAAGCCACGGGTTGCGGGAAACGGCGAGCACACCACGCGAACCGCCGCGTCCGCCGCACTGCACAACTCGGGCGCCGCAGCCCCCCAGCGCATGCTCAGCCCATCGACGGAGTTGTTGATGAGCGTGAAGACCGGCCCCTGCAGCTGTTCGGCCGGGTGGAACTCCACCGCAATGCGGCCCCACACCAACTGCACCAGCTCGACGATGACATACGACAGACCAAAGGTCACCAACAGTTCTGGCACGTGACCGTACTTGTGAACCTTGCGCAAGCACTGGCGCTCGAACGCAGCGCCAAGCAAGCCGACGACGATGGGCGCCAGGAAAAGAGCGGGCCAGAAGCCGACCATTTGGGCAATGGTGTAGCCCACGTAGGCACCCAACATGTAGAAGCTGGCGTGCGCAAAATTCAGCACGCCCATCATGCTGAAAATCAGCGTGAGCCCGGAACTCAGCATGAACAGCAAGAGCCCGTAGCTCAGCCCGTTCAGCATCGAGATGATGAAAAACTCCATTCCGTCACCTTCCCCATCGTTGAAAAATAAAAGAGCCCGATACGGTAACCCGCTCGGGCTCTTGGACATGCATGCGTCTCTCGATCAACGCACGACCCGCAGCGCCAGAAGCCACCCAACCCAGAGACAACGCGGAGCCGGCTCTGCCGGACCGCTGTTGTCGCCCCTTAGATGGGGTCGCGCAAAGCGCGGCGGGGTTGCCCCTTATCCAGGGCGCTTCATCTGGCAGCTGGTCGGCGTGCTCGACACATAGTTCGGGTACTCCGCCACAGGCACCATGGTCATGCCGGTCTTCTCAGGGCTGTAGGGGTACTTGGCGCTGGCCTTCTGCCACACCGACATGTACAGCGGCTGCTGCAACTGGTGGTCCACCTTGCGCATCTGGACTTCGCCGTTGAAGCTCTTGACCGTCAGGCCTTCCAGCGCAGCGGCCACTTTGACCGGATCGGTGGACTTGGCCTTGGCCATGGCCGCACCCAGCATTTCGAAGATGCGGATCGTGGAGCCGGTGTAGAAGTCGTCGTTGTACTTGGCGTTGAACTCCTGCATCCACTTGTCCATCTGCCCACCCATGTTGTAGTGGTTGTAGGCGATCTGGTAGACACGGCCTTCGCCGTTGGTGCCCAGCGCCGTGGGCGTGCCGGTGACACCTGCGTAGTAGGTGAAGAACTTGCCGGTGTAGCCGTTTTCGTTCGCGGCCTTGATCAGCAGCGACAGGTCGGACCCCCAGTTGCCGGTGATCACCGTGTCGGCGCCAGAGGCTTTGATCTTGGCGATGTAGGGCGCGAAGTCACGCGTCTGGGCCAGGGGGTGCAGGTCTTCACCGACGATCTGGATGTCCGGGCGCTTGCGTGCAAGCGCTGCCTTGCCGAACTTCACGACCTGGTGGCCGTGTGAGTAGTTCTGGTTCAGGAAGTAGACCTTCTTGATGTCGGGCTGCGTGGCGATGTAGCTGGACATGGCCTCGATCTTCATCGAGGTGTCGGCGTCGAAACGGAAGTGCCAATAGCTGCACTTGTCGTTGGTCAGATCCGGATCCACAGCCGAGTCGTTGAGGTAGATGACCTCTTTGCCGGGGTTGCGGTCGTTGTGCTTTTGCACCGCATCGGACAGCGCCAAGGCCACCGAAGAACCGTTGCCCTGGATGATGTAGCGTGCGCCCTGGTCGATGGCGGCCTTCAAGGCGTTCAGGCTTTCGGTCGGGCTGAGCTTGTTGTCGATGGGTGTGACCTCGAAATTCACGCCAGCGGGGTTGCCTTTGCCGCTGAATTTTTCAGCGAAGAATTGGTAGCCCTTGATCTGACTCACTCCCACCGGCCCCAACAGACCCGTCAACGGGTCGATGCGCACCATCTTGACGGTCTCGCCCTTCTGGGCAAACGAAGCACCGGCGGCAACCACCATGGATGCGGCGGCAATCAACTTCACGATCAGTTTCATTCCAATGTCTCCTTGTTGACGAATCGAACCCATGCAGCGTAAAGGCATCGGGCGCCATACCCCGTAGGGGATTGCCCGGGTTACCTATCGCGCAGGCGACAAGAGGTGCCCGGACCGCTCTCAAAGCCCGGGCAATACGTAGTCTTTGAGCTGCTGGCGCAAGGTCATTTTTTGCATTTTTCCGGTGGCGCCCAGGGGAATCGCCTCGACAAACACCACGTCGTCGGGAATCTGCCATTTGGCGATCTTGCCTTCGTAGTGGGCCAGCAGTTCCTCGCGTGTCAGCTCCTTGCCCGGTTTTTTCACCACCACCACAATCGGCCGCTCGTCCCATTTGGGGTGCTTCATGCCGACGCAGGCCGCCATGGCCACCGCCGGGTGCGCCATGGCGATGTTTTCCACGTCGATGGAGCTGATCCATTCGCCGCCCGACTTGATCACGTCCTTGCTGCGGTCGGTGATCTGCATGAAGCCATCGGCGTCGATGGTGGCCACATCGCCAGTGGGGAACCAGCCTTTGCCCGCGGCATCCAGCACCAGCGGGTCACCGCCCTCGCCTTTGAAATAGCTGGTGATGATCCAGGGCCCACGTACCAGCAAATCGCCGTAGCTCTTGCCATCCCATGGCAGCTCCTGGCCGTCGGCATCGACGATTTTCATGTCCACGCCGTACACCGCGCGTCCTTGCTTCAGGCGCACCTGGGTCTGCTCTGCGGGCGAGAGTGCGAGCTGCGCATTTTTCAGCGTGCACACCGTGCCCAGCGGCGACATTTCCGTCATGCCCCAGGCGTGCAAGACCTCCACCCCGTAGTCGTGGTTGAAGGCTTCGATCATGGCCGGCGGGCAGGCCGAGCCGCCGATCACCGTGCTCTTGAGGGTGCTGAACTTCAAGTCGTTGGCCTGCATGTGGCCGAGCAGCATCTGCCACACGGTGGGCACACCTGCGGCCATGGTCACTTTCTCGGCCTCCAGCAGCTCGTAGATCGACTTGCCGTCCATCGCCGGGCCAGGAAAGACGAGCGCACAACCGGTGGCCGCCGCCGAATACGGCAAACCCCAGGCGTTGACGTGGAACATGGGCACCACCGGCAAGATGCTGTCGCGGGCACTCAGACACAGCGAGTCGGGCAAGGCGGCGCTGAAGGCGTGCAGAATGGTCGAGCGGTGCGAATACAGGGCGGCCTTGGGGTTGCCCGTGGTGCCACTGGTGTAGCACATGCTGGAGGCCGAATTTTCGTCGAACTCGGGCCAGTCGTAGTCGCTGGGCTGCGCACCGATCCAGGCTTCGTAACTCTGCAAACCCGGCAGGCCGCTGTCGGCGGGCAGTTTGTCGGCGTCGCACAAGGCGATCCAGTGTTTCACAGTGGAACACTTGGCCGCCACCGCCTGCACCAGCGGCAGAAAGCTCATGTCAAAACACACGGCCTGGTCTTCGGCGTGGTTGACGATCCAGGCCAGTTGTTCGGGGTGCAGGCGCGGGTTGAGCGTGTGCAGGACGCGCCCGGTACCGCTCACGCCGAAATACAGTTCCAGATGGCGGTAACCGTTCCAGGCCAGCGTGGCCATGCGTTCGCCAAACCCGACCCCGGAAGCTTCTATGGCGCGGGCCACCTGGCGCGACCGCCGGGCGACCTGCCCCCAGTTGGAGCGGTGGATATCCCCCTCCACCCGCCGCGAAACAATTT
>NZ_JBFJMY010000173.1:0-8365 GCF_041633695.1 Hydrogenophaga sp. | reverse complement strand
GGCCGACGCCTTGATGGAGGAGAAGTCCTTGCGCGCAAATCCTTCTTGTGGGTTGCTGCGCGTAGGCAGATCCGCCACCTTGATGGGTTTGTCGATCATGACCACCGTTTGTCCTTGAGCGCGCAGCAGAGCCGCCATTTCTTCCTTCAACCCCTTGAGGTCGTCGTTTGGCCATTGCCGCACCGCACTGGTCATCGAGCTGTTGACCATGGAAGCTGTGGCGATGCACAGTAGACAGTCGGCGCCAGGAAAGTAGGTGTCCGGTGGGGGCACGTCCGTCATGGCGATGCCAATTGCGCCTTTGCTGTCGGCAAAGTAGCCCGCAGGCAAGTTGACAAAGGATTGGTGGGGCGCAGCACAGCCCGAAAGAACGACGATCAGACCCAGCAGCCAGGCGCGGCTCGACGACATGAAATACATGGATTCCTCCCAGGGATAATTTTTGAAGGCCCGTTCCATTGCAAGGTAGCGGGCGCCGGCCGTCAACCTTGGGTCGCGCGTCGGCGAGGAGAGTGTATCTGCATGTATCGATGCGGCAGAGGTAGGTTTTCCCTCAAACCCCCAGGAACTGCTCCAGCAATTCAGGCTTAGAGAGCAGCTCGGTGGAGCTGCCTTCAAACGCCACCTCACCTTTGACCAGGATCACATTGCGGTCGGTGATCTGGGTCACTTGTTTCCAGTTCTTGTCGACGATCACGCTGCTGATGCCGCTCTCGCGGATCACGCCGCAGATGCGCCAGATTTCGCGTGCGATCAGTGGTGCCAGGCCTTCGGTGGCTTCGTCGAGGATGAGCAGGTCGGGGTTGGTCATCAGGGCTCGGCCGATGGTGAGCATTTGTTGTTCGCCGCCGCTCAGTTGCTGTCCACCGTGACCCAGGCGTTCGGCCAGGCGGGGGAAGGTGTCGAGCACGCGCTCATAGGTCCAGTCGCGCTGGCCTCGTGTGCCGGCCCGGGCGGACATGTTCAGGTTTTCCTTGACGCTCAGGTTGCCGAAAATGCCCCGGCCCTCGGGCACGTAGGCGATGCCTTGGCGCGCAATCTCAAAAGTGGCCGCACCGGTCATGGCGTGGCCTTTGATGCTGACGTTGCCGCCGCTGGGTTTGACGATGCCCATGACGGATTTGAGTAGCGTGGTTTTTCCCATGCCGTTGCGGCCCATGAGCCCGATGGTTTCACCGGCGTTGACGGTGAAGTTGACGCCGCGCAGGATGTGGCTGGCGCCGTAGTGGGTGTTCAGGCCCATGGCCTCGATCAAGGGGTGCTGGCTCATGTTCAATGCTCCTCACCCAGGTAGGCGGCTTGCACCTCGGAGTCCGAACGCACGGCGCCCGGCTCGCCGCTGGCAATCACCTGGCCGTTGACCATCACGGTGAGCTGGTCGGCCAGTGTGAACACCGCGTCCATGTCGTGCTCCACCAGCATCATGGCGTGCTCGGGTTTGATGCGCAGCAACAGCCCGACCATGCTTTCGGCTTCGGCCTGGCCCATCCCGGCCAGCGGTTCGTCGAGCAGCAAGACCGTGGGTTCGGTGGCGAGTGTCATGGCGATTTCGAGCTGGCGCTGTTCGCCGTGGCTGGTGGTGCCGGCCACCACATGGGCGCGCGATTGCAAGCCGGCCAGTTCCAGCGCCCGTTCGCAGCGCTGGTTCACGCGTGCGTTGCGGGCGGCATTGCCCACCCAGTGCAGCGGATTCCAGGGCGAATGGCGCTCGCCCGACTGGGCCGCCAGGCGGATGTTTTCCCACACGGTGAAGGGCGCGAAGATATTGGTTTTTTGGTAGCTTCGGCCCAGGCCCAGGCGCGAGATGTGCTCGGGGCTTTTGCCGGTGGTGTCGTGCCCGTTCAAGGTGATGCGACCCGCCGTGGGTGGCAGATCGCCCGAGAGCAGGTTGGTGAGCGTGGATTTTCCGGCGCCGTTGGGGCCGATCACCGCGTGGATGCGGTCGCGCCAGAGTTCGACCGACACCTCGTTCACAGCGGCGAGGCCGCCAAAGCGTTTGGTCAGCCCTTGGGCCGAGAGCAGGGGCGCGTTCATGACGGCTCCTTTTTGTGGAACCACTGGTTGATCAAACCCAGCAGGCCGCGCGGCGCGAACACCACCACCAAGACGATGAAGCTGCCCATGAGCAGTTGCCAGTGCTTGCTGAGGTCTTTGAAGAAGTGCATGACGTACTCGAAGGCGAAGGCGCCCACGATGGCACCGGCAAAATTGCCCATGCCGCCCAGAATCACCATCATGATGGCGTGTGCGCTCATGTGAAAACCCATCAGCTCGGGGTTTACATAGCCGGTTTGTGCGGCCCAGAGATAGCCCGCCACCCCGGCCAGCATGCCGGCCAGTGTGAAGGCCGCGAGCTTGTAGCCAAAGCTGCCGTAGCCCACGGCGCGCATGCGGTGTTCGTTGACGCGGATGCCGGCGAGCACCCGGCCGAAAGGCGAGAACAGCACGCGGCGCAGAAAGGCGTACACCAGCAGCAACACCGCCAGCGTGAAGTAGTAGAACGTGGTCTTGTTGTCCAGGTCGATGCCGCTCCAGCCGAACAGCGACGCGTCGGGCCGGAAGTTGACGTACAAACCATCGGAACCACCGAGGCCCCGGTTGTCAAAGAACAGGTAGAACACCATTTGCGCGAACGCCATGGTGACCATGATGAAGTAGATGCCGTGGGTACGCACCACAAAAAAGCCGATCACCAGCGCGGCCAGACCGGCACCCAATGCGGCAAGCGGCAGCGACCACCACAGGCTGATCGGCGTGTCGGCCGGCGTCAGAAAAGCCAGCGCGTAACCGGCCAGACCGAAGTAGGCCGCGTGACCCAGCGAGACCAGGCCGGTGACGCCCTGCAGCAAATCGAGGCTCATGGCGAAGATCGCCAGGATCATCATCTGCGAGAGCAATTGCAGGTAGTAGTCGCGCCCCTCCATGGGCACGAAGGGAAAGGCCAGCAAGGCCAGCGCGGCCACGGCCAGCATCGCCTGGATGCTGGTGGGCAGGATTTCGAGTTGTGCTTTGGGTGCGCTCATGCGGAATGTCTCATTGCCGGAACAGGCCTTCGGGTTTGTATAAAAGCACCACGGCCATGAGCAAGTAGACCGCCATGCCCGCGAGTTGCGGCACCAGCACTTTGCCAAAGGTGTCGACCAGGCCGACCAGCAAGGCCGAGACCAGGGCACCGCGCACCGAACCGATGCCGCCGATCACCACCACCACAAAACACATGATCAGCACCGAGTCGCCCATGCCGGGGTAGACGCTGGAAATGGGCGCGGCGATCATGCCCGCGATGGCGGCCAGTGCCACGCCCAGCGCGAACACCACACCGTGGATGAGCCGGATGTTGATGCCGAGCGCTTCGGTCATTTCGCGGTTGAAGGCACCGGCGCGGATCTTCATGCCGAGGCGGGTTTTGGAGATCAGCAGATACAGGCCCAATGCGAGCAGCACGCACAGACCCGACATGAAAAGCCGGTACACCGGGTACGACAGATTTTCGGTGAGCGGGATGGACCAGTTCAGCACCTCAGGCACGGCCACCGAGTGCACGTCGTCGCCCCACAGCAGCGAGCGTGCTTCCTGAAAGATGTAGATCAGACCAAAGGTGAGCAGCACCTGGTCCAAATGGTCGCGCTGGTAGAAGTGCCGGAACAGCAGCCACTCCAGCAACCAGCCAAAGACCACGGCCAGCACCGTGCCCAGCAGGATGGCCAGCAACAAGCTGTCGAGCTGCGCCGTCAGAAACCAGGCCAGGTACGCACCCAGCATGTAGAAGCTGCCATGGGCCAGGTTGACCACGCCCATGATGCCAAAGATCAGCGTGAGGCCCGCTGCCAGCATGAACAGCAACAAGCCGTATTGCAGGCTGTTGAGCAACTGGATCAAAAAATTCGCAAAGTCCATGGCGCAGAGAAATACGGGTGAAAAAGTTGGCCTGCGGACATAAAACAACCCTGGGTGGGTCCGACCAAGCCCAGGGTTGCAGGGATGTCCCGGGGGCTATCAGCCCATGCGGCAACCGGCGGCGGAATCGGCCACGGCTTTGCCTGCGATACCGATCACCTTGTTCTCGCCATTCACCACCTTGCGCAGGTACATGTCCTGGATCGGGTTGTGCGCCTTGCTCATGGTCCACTTGCCGCGGGGGCTGTCGATCACGGCGCCGTCCATGGCTGCGTACAAGGCCTGCTTGTTGCTGAGATCGCCCTTCACCGCGTTCGCGCCCTTGACCAGCAACAGACCGGTGTCGTAGCCCTGCACCGCATAAACGTCGGGCTGCGCCTTGAAGGTTTTTGCGTAGGACAGGCGGAACTGCTTGTTGCGTGGGGTGTCCAGCGAATCGCTGTAGTGCATGGTGGTGAGCACGCCGTCGGCTGCCGGGCCGGCGGCTTCCAGCACGCCTTCGGTGAGGAAGCCGGAACCATACAGCTGGATGTTCTTGTTCAAACCTGCGGCAGCGAAGTCTTTCAGGAACTTGGCGGCGCCACCACCGGCGAAGAAGCAAGCCACTGCGTCCGGGTTGAGCGAGGCGATTTCGGTCAGCAGCGCCTGGAATTCGACGTTGGGGAAGGGTACGCCCAGCTTTTTGATGATGGTGCCACCGGCCTCGGTGTAGCCCTTTTCAAAGCCCTCAAAGGCTTCTTCGCCGGCCGCGTAGTTCCAGGTGATCCAGACCGCCTTTTTGTGGCCACGGTCCATCATGGCCTTGCCCAGCGCCAGCGTGGGCTGGGAGTTGGAGAACGATGTGCGGTAGACGTTGGGAGCGCACTGCGCCCGCGTGGCCACGTGCACGCCGGCGTTGGGGATCAGACTCAGCACGCCGCTGTCGCGCGCCACTTTGTGGATGCCCATCTGCACGCCGGAGTGCACGGTGCCGACCAACACATCGACTTTGTCGCGTTGCACCAGGCGGTTGGCGTTCTCGATGCCTTTGGCCGGGTTCGATTCGTCGTCAACCTTGAAGAACTCCACCTCACGGCCACCCAGTTTGCCGCCTTGCTCGTTGAGCGCCATCATGAAACCGTTTTCGATCGCGACGCCCAACTGCGCAAAGGTGCCGGTGTAGGGCAACATGAATCCCACGCGAACTTTGTCGGACTGTGCGCGCGCGATTTGCGGCAGCAACAAGCCGGTCGATGCGGCGCCTATCACGGCGGCGCTGCGGGTCAGTACTAGTCTACGTGTGGTCATGGTCGGGGACTCCTGTGGTTGGAAAAGTGCTTTTCACTGTAGTCGGGCCGCCAGCGCTTGGCGATACAGAATTACCCGTACTTTAGGTTTGAAACATTTAAGCGTCAAAATTAGTGTCCTGGCCGTGCGCTTCATGCGCTGGTGGCTTGGGGGAGGCCGGCCTTGAGTGCCTGGGCCTCGGGCAGCCAGCGCTGGCTCCAGTTCGCAGCCTCCACCTCGGGCTCGGTGCCCGCAGAGGCGTCGTGTTGGAAGATGCCGCCCACGCGCACAGCGCCCAGGTCGGCCAGGCGCTCGTCAAACCGCAGGCCACCGTTGCAGAAGGTCTGCGGATACACGCTGTCGCCGAGTGCGAAAACGCCGTAGCGCACCGCACCCAGGTAGCGCGGCTCGTTACTCAAAGAGGCATACAGCTGTTGCGCGTTGTCCGGGACATCGCCAGCGCCGGTGGTGGATGTGCATATGACATATAGTGCATCCTCTTCAAAAATGCCTATGCCGAGCCCATCCATCATCTGGATCTCGATGCTGTCCATCAAATGGGCGCAAGCCATCTCCATGGCCTGTGCGGCGGATTGGGCGGTGTTGGTCACGGTGCCAACCAGGATTTTCAATTTCTTGGACATGGGTTTCTATCGATATCTGCACTATATTGCATAATTTCAGATGCAACCCGAGGGATAACCCTCGGAGTTGGCCTGCAGGTGGAGTATTTCAGGCGTGGGCGCCCAGAGGGTGCGTGCGCGGTGCGAACAGGCCCTAGTTGTAGCTCAGTGCCCGCGCCTTGCCCCAGAACACCCGGTACATGAACACGGTGTAAGTCACGATCACCGGCAAGGTGATGGCCACGCCGATGAAGAGCACCGTGAGCGACTCGGTGCTGACGGCCGCCTGCCACACCGTCATGCGCCCGATCACGATGTCGGGGTAGATGCTGTACGACAAGCCGAAGAAGGCCAGCACGAAGATCAGCACCGTGGACGCGAACACCACCCAGCCATAGCCCGCTTGCACCACCTTGGGGTGGGTCACGACCCAGCGCACAGCGAAGAAGGCGAGGGCACAGCTCAGGGGAATGGGCAACAAGCCAAAGATTTGCGGCGCGCCGAACCACTTGTCCACCACCGCCGGATTGACCAGCGGCGTGGCGGCAGAAATGGCCACCAGTGCCAGCGCCATGGGCCAGAGCACACGGCGCGCCCAGCGCACCGCATGGGCCTGCAGCTCGCCCTCGGCCTTCATGATCAGCCAGCCCGAACCCAGCAGCACATAAGCGGCGGGCAAGGTGAGCGCGATGCCCAGGCTGAACGCCGTGCCTAGCCAGCCGACATCAAAACCCGTGACGTAGCTGCCCAGCATCCAACCCTGCGACGTGCTGGCCATGAGCGAACCGGCAAAGAAGGCGCGGTTCCAGAACGGCTTGTAGCGCGGCGGCGCCTTCACCCGGAAGTCGAACGCCACACCCCGAAGGATCAGGCCGATCAGCATCACCGCCACCGGCAGGTACAAGGCCTGCAGCACCAGGCTGTGGGCAAACGGAAAGGCGACCAGCAGCACGCCCACGCCCAGCACCAGCCAGGTTTCGTTGGCGTCCCAGAACGGCCCGATGCTGGCGATCATGGTGTCTTTGTCGGTGTTGTTGGCCAGCGGCAGCAACAGGCCCACACCGAGGTCGTAGCCGTCGAGCACCACATAGGCCAGCAGCGCCAGACCCATGACAGCGAGAAAAATCAGCGGTAGCAGCGTGGCCCAGGTCATGCGATTTCTCCAAAGGGGTGTTGGACATGGGGCATTTCAGACCCCCGCTTTGCCGAGTTCGGCGCCACTGCCGGGATAGGGCGGATGGGTCACCGGGTGCTCGGCCATGTACTTCAGAACGCCGACGTAGGTGACCAGCAGCAGGCCGTACACCAACAGGTAGGCGGTGAGGGTCACGGCGATCATGGGTGGTGCGATGTGGCTGGCGATGTCACTGGTGCGCAGCAGGCCGTAGACGATGAAGGGCTGGCGGCCGATTTCTGTCACGTACCAGCCGCTGAGTGTGGCCAGCCAGCCCGAAAACGTCATGGCCGCCAGTGTGTACAGCAAGGGTTTGGGTAGACGGATCTGGCGGTCGGTGTCGCGGCGCTGCCGCCAAAGCCGCCACGCGCTGAACCACGCCACCAACAGCATCAGCGAACCCACGCCCACCATGATCCGGAAAGCCCAGAACACCGGTGCAACGGGCGGGTGCGCGTTGGGAAATTCGTTCAGACCCTTGAGCTCGGCGTCGATGTCGTGCGCCAGGATCAGGCTGGCCATTTTCGGGATCTGCACCGCGTAGCGCGTGGTGCCGGTGGCTTCGTCGGGCCAGCCGAACAGCGTGAGCGGAGCGCCTTTTTCGGTGTGCCAGATGCCTTCGATGGCAGCGATCTTGGCCGGCTGGTGTTCCAAGGTGTTCAGGCCGTGGGCGTCGCCGGCCAGAAACTGCAAGGGCATGGCGATGGACGCGGCCACAATGGCGGCGCGCATCGCCTTGTGCGTGCCCGCAGTGGCGCTGCCCTTGATCAATTGCCAGGCACTCAGACCGGCGATCAGGAACGAGGCGGTCAGCGTGGAGGCCAGCAGTTTGTGGGTGAGCCGGTAAGGGAATGAAGGATTGAACACCACGGCCAGCCAGCTGGTGGCGTGGAATTGTCCGTTCACGATCTCGTACCCGGCGGGGGTTTGCATCCACGAGTTCAAGCTCAGAATCCAGAACGCCGACATCGTGGTGCCCAACGCCACCAAGGCGGTGGCGGCCAGGTGCACCCGTTCCGATACGCGTCCGCGACCGAACAGCATGATGCCCAGAAAGCTGGCCTCCAGAAAGAACGCGGTCAGCACCTCGTAACCCAACAGCGGCCCGGCGATGTTGCCGGCCTTCTCCATGAACCCTGGCCAGTTGGTGCCGAACTGGAAGCTCATCACGATGCCCGAGACCACGCCGAGAGCAAAGCTCAGCGCAAAGATCTTGGTCCAGAAGTAATAAGCCTCTTCCCACGCCGGGTCGCGGGTCTTGATGAAGCGGTAGCGAAAGAACAACAGAAACCAGCACAAGGCGATGGTGATGCTGGGAAACAGGATGTGAAAACTGATGTTGGTCGCGAACTGTATGCGCGACAGGATCAAGGTGTCCATGTCTGTGTCCGGTGAGTGGGTGGAT
>NZ_JBFJMY010000172.1:0-8410 GCF_041633695.1 Hydrogenophaga sp. | reverse complement strand
GCAAGGATCACACCTTGTTCGCTCTGGCCGATGGCCACGTCAGCTTCGCCATCAAAGGCGCGCTGAACCGCCAACTGGTGAACATCACCCCCGCATAATACGGGGCGCTGGTGGCGTTGCCGGTGCCTGCGGGTTCTGGTTGCCGATGCCGGCGCTGGTGATGTCCTTGTTTCAAAAAGGCCCGCCCTAGCGGGCCTTTTGTGTTTGTTATTCCCTGAAAGCATGTCATGAAATTCGTGGACGAAGCCACCATTGATGTCGCGGCTGGCGACGGCGGCAACGGCTGCGCGTCATTCCGGCATGAGAAATACAAGGAATTCAGCGGACCCGACGGCGGTGATGGCGGACGCGGCGGTCACCTGCTGGCAGTCGCTGATGCCAGTCTGAACACCTTGGTGGATTTCCGCTTCACGCGCCGCTTCGAAGCGCACCGGGGCGAGCACGGCAAGGGCTCGGACATGTTTGGCGTCAAGGGCGACGACATCGTGCTCAAGATGCCTGTGGGCACCATCATCTTTGACGCGGAAACGGGCGAGATGCTGCACGAGTTGCTCCAGCCCGGCGAGCAAATCGTCTTGGCCAAAGGGGGCGATGGTGGCTTTGGCAACATGCATTACAAGAGCTCGACCAACCGCGCGCCGCGCCAGAAAACGCCGGGTTGGGCCGGCGAGCGCAAGACACTCAAGCTCGAACTCAAGGTGCTGGCCGATGTGGGTCTGCTGGGCATGCCGAACGCGGGCAAGTCCACCTTCATCGCCGCCGTATCGAATGCGCGCCCGAAGATTGCCGATTACCCCTTCACGACCTTGCACCCCAATCTGGGTGTGGTGCGCGTGGCGCCCGAAAAGAGTTTTGTCGTTGCGGACGTACCCGGTCTGATCGAAGGCGCGTCGGAAGGCGCAGGGCTGGGGCACCAGTTTTTGCGCCATCTGCAGCGCACCCGCTTGTTGCTGCATCTTGTGGATGTGGCGCCCTTTGACGAGGCGGTGGACCCGGTGGCGCAGGCCAAGGCCATCGTGTCCGAACTGCGCAAGTTTGACCAAGCGCTCTACGACAAGCCGCGCTGGCTGGTGCTCAACAAGCTCGATATGGTGCCGGCAGAGGAGCGCGAGGCCCGCGTCAAGGATGTGGTGAAACGCTTGAAGTACAAAGGGCCGGTGTTTGAAATCTCTGCCTTGACCCGCGAGGGATGCGAGCGCCTGGTGCAGAAGGTTTACGAGCATCTGGCAAAAGTCCACCGGGCCACCCTGGACCCGGTGGACGTGGATCCGCGCTTTGTGTCTTTGCCCGGCGCGGGCGATTGATCAAAGTCCTCATTTTCGGAAACGGATAGTCACCATGACGGTGGACATTTCGACGAGCGCGCTGGTGGCCTCGGCTCCTGTGGCGGTGCTTAAAAATGCGCGCCGTATCGTGGTCAAGGTGGGCTCCAGCCTGGTCACCAACGAAGGGCGGGGCCTGGACGAAGAGGCCATTGCCCAGTGGAGCCAGCAGCTCGCGGCCTTGTCCAAGCAAGGCCGCGAGATCATCATGGTGAGCAGTGGTGCGGTGGCCGAGGGCATGAAGCGCCTGGGCTGGAAAACCCGACCCAAGGCCATCAACGAGTTGCAGGCCGCCGCCGCCGTGGGCCAGATGGGGCTGATACACATGTACGAGTCCAAGCTGCGCGAATGCGGCGTGGGCAGCGCGCAGGTCTTGCTGACCCACGCCGATCTGGCGGACCGGGAGCGTTACCTCAATGCGCGCACCACTTTGATGACCTTGTTGAAGCTGGGCGTGGTGCCGGTGATCAACGAGAACGACACGGTGGTCAACGACGAGATCAAGTTCGGTGACAACGACACCTTGGGCGCATTGGTGGCCAATCTGGTCGAGGCCGATGTGCTGGTGATCCTCACCGACCAGCAAGGGCTGTACACCGCCGATCCCAGGCGCGATCCCAACGCGCAGTTTGTGCACGTGGCGCGCGCGGGCGACCCCCAACTCGAGGCCATGGCCGGCGGCGCCGGGACGGGCATCGGGACCGGCGGCATGTTGACCAAGATCCTGGCGGCCAAGCGGGCGGCAGGGTCTGGTGCGTCCACCATCATTGCCTGGGGCCGAGAGCCACAAGTTTTGCTGCGATTGGCCGAGGGCGAAGCCATCGGCACTTGTCTGCAGGCGCAGACCGGCAAGAGCCAGGCGCGCAAGCGCTGGATCGCCGACCACCTGCAGTTGCGGGGATCCGTGGTGGTGGACGACGGCGCGGTGCTCAAGATCTTGAGCGAGGGCAAAAGCCTGCTGCCGATTGGCATGACCGCGGTGGCGGGAGAGTTTTCGCGCGGTGACGTGATCGCGGTGCGCGACGCCCGGGGGCTGGAGGTGGCGCGTGGCCTGTCCAATTACGCCAGCTCGGAGGCCAAAAAATTGTGCCGCCAGTCGTCAACGGACTTTGTGCGCCTGCTGGGCTATGCGGCCGAGCCCGAAATGATCCACCGCGACAATCTGGTGCTGATGCGCAAGTGAGCGCAGCCGCGGTCGGCCCTCAATCGGGGGCGCCGATGCGGTCCCGATTCAAGTCACGCAAAATTTGCGCGTGGTTGCCATTGATCGTGGTGCCATCGCACACCCCGTCGCGCGCCAGCCGCACACTGTGGTGCGCGATGCCCAAGGCAGACAGCGGGCGCCACTCGGCTTCTCGGGTGGCGCTCCATGCGCTGCGGTTGTCCCATTGCGCATAGATTTTGACTTCGGCTGTGCTGCAGCGTATGCCCTCGAACAAGACATTGAGCGCGCCCTGGGTGCTGCGGGCCACCATGACATAGCGCACCACGCCGTCGGTCCCGATGCTCAGGGTGTCTGGATCGATGCCGTAGACCATCGAAGAGCGCGGCGACACCGTGAACAGCTGGAGCTTGTCGGTGTTGAAGCGCTCGGGCGCGGGGCTGCTTGATTCTTTCCAGTCCACTTGGGCCAGAGCGGGGTGGGGCGAGAGCAGGGCCAGACTCAGGCCCAGGAACAAGGCGGTGGCAAGGAACGGACGGAAGTGGATGGTACGCTGGAAAAGGCTCATTTCAATGCGTTCTGCGGGTGCCGGGTGTCACCCTGGGGGTCGGGGTCGAAGCTGGCACCCGGCGGCAACTCCATGCCGGTCGGGTCCATCATCTGGTGGTTGCCATGGCCCGATTCGTTCGTGCGTTGGCGCATGCCGCCGCGCAGGTAGCGGTTGCGGTATTCGGTCTTGGGCAGGTAGCGGGCCAACTCGGTCAGGGCCATTTCATACACGCCGCGCTTGAACTCGAC
The DNA here is from genome assembly GCF_041633695.1 of Hydrogenophaga sp. GTDB lineage: Bacteria > Pseudomonadota > Gammaproteobacteria > Burkholderiales > Burkholderiaceae_C > Hydrogenophaga. The sequence goes on along the minus strand of NZ_JBFJMY010000172.1, from coordinate 5,128 downwards.
CACCACGTCCAGTGGGATCCAGTAATCGTGCCAACGCCAGGCGTCGAACTCGGGGTGGCTGGTGGCGCGCAGATTGAGGTTCCAGTCGTGGCCGACCAGCCGCAACAGGTACCAGATCTGCTTTTGACCCTTGTAATGGCCGCGGGCATCCCGACGGATGAAACGGTCTGGCACTTCGTAACGCAACCAGTCCCGCGTGCGGGCGACGATGCTCACGTGTTCGGGCATCAAGCCCACTTCTTCGTGCAGTTCGCGGTACATCGCTTGTTCGGGTGTCTCCCCCCGATCGATGCCACCTTGCGGAAACTGCCAGGAGTGGGAGCGTATGCGCTTGCCCCAAAACACCTGATTTCGCTGGTTGAGCAGAATGATGCCGACATTGGGCCTGAAGCCTTCTCTGTCAAGCATAATCAACCCCAAATTTTTAAACTGTCTGCATTATGCATCGGTCCCCACCGATTGCGAAGCGCTGGCACAGCTGACTTTTGCCCCGGCCCTGTATCCAGTGTCTTGGTGCCCGCCACAATCCCCTCTTGGTCGATTCAACCCTGCCTCCGCGCAGTCCATATCCATGAAAGCTTCACAGTTCCTGATCACCACGCTCAAAGAAGCACCCGCCGACGCCGAGGTGGTGAGCCACCAGCTCATGACGCGCGCGGGCATGATCAAGAAACTGGGCGCGGGCATCTACAGCTACATGCCCATGGGCTTGCGCGTGATCCGCAAGGTCGAGGCCATCGTGCGCGAAGAAATGGGGCGCGCAGGCTCGGTCGAACTCAGCATGCCGGTGGTGCAGCCCGCCGAGCTGTGGCAGGAAACCGGGCGCTTTGACAAGATGGGGCCGGAGCTGTTGCGCATCAAAGACCGGCACGACCGCGACTTTGTGGTGCAGCCCACCAGCGAAGAGGTGGTCACCGACATCGCGCGCCAGGAACTGCGCAGCTACAAGCAGTTGCCCAAGAACCTGTACCAGATCCAGACCAAGTTCCGCGACGAACGCCGCCCACGTTTTGGCCTGATGCGCGGGCGCGAATTCATCATGAAAGACGCCTACAGCTTCGACCGCGACGTGGTGGGCGCCAAGGCCAGTTATGAGGTCATGGCCAAGGCCTACCGGCGCATTTTTGACCGCTTTGGCCTGAGCTACCGGGCCGTGGCGGCCGACAGCGGTGCCATCGGTGGCGAGCTGAGCGAAGAATTCCAGGTCATTGCGGCCACCGGCGAAGACGCCATCGTGTATTGCGCGAACAGCGACTACGCCGCCAACATGGAAAAGGCCGAGGCCTTGGCGCCCGCAGGCCCGCGCCCATCTGCGGCCAACGCCATGGCCCAGGTGCCGACGCCGGGCAAGAGCACCTGCGCCGACGTGGCCGAGTTCCTGGGTGTGCCCCTGGCCTCCACCGTGAAATCGCTGGTGCTGGCCACCGATCAAACCGATCCGGCCGGTGCCGTGGTGAAGACCCAGGTCTGGTTGCTGTTGCTGCGCGGCGACCACGACATGAACGAGGTCAAGGTGCGCAAAGTGCCTGGCCTGGATGTGGGTTTCCGTCTGGCGACGGGTGCGGAAATCGAGACCCATTTCGCTTGCAAGCCAGGCTATCTGGGCCCGATCGGCCTGAAGCAAGCGGTGAAGCTGGTGGTGGACCGCGAGGTCGCGGTGATGGCCGACTGGATCTGTGGCGCCAATCAAATCGACGCGCACCTGACCGGTGTGAACTGGGGCCGCGATCTGCCCGAGCCCGATCTCGTGGCCGATATCCGCAACGTGGTCGAAGGCGACGCCTCGCCCGACGGCCAGGGCACGCTGGCGATTGAGCGCGGCATCGAGGTCGGCCATGTGTTCTACCTGGGCACCAAATACAGCGAGGCCATGAAGGCGACTTTTCTGGGCGAAGACGGCAAACCCGCCTTTTTCGAAATGGGTTGTTACGGCATCGGCATCACACGCCTGCCGGCTGCTGCTGTGGAGCAAAACCACGACGCGCGCGGCATGATCTGGCCCGATTCGATTGCCCCCTTCACCCTGGTGATCTGCCCGGTGGGCATGGACCGCAGCGAAGCGGTGAAGACCGCAGCCGAAACTTTGTATGCCCAGCTGCTGGAAGCTGGGGTGGACGTGATCCTGGACGATCGCGGCGAACGCCCGGGGGCCATGTTTGCCGACTGGGAGCTGATCGGCGTGCCGCACCGCGTCACGATCGGTGACCGCAGCCTGAAAGAAGGTCAGCTGGAGTACCAGAACCGGCGCGATGCAGAAGCCACCAAGGTGCCGGTGCAAGAGATCTTCGCTTTCGTAAAGGCCCGGCTCGGCGCATGAACGGCCGGAACGGATGAAGCGGGACGCCTTGCCTACCAACCGAAGAGCCCATCTGGCGGCATGGGGTGCCACGGCCCTGGGGTATTCGGTGGGTGGTGCTGCGCTGTGGAGCGCGAGCGGGGGTGCCCTGGCCGGGCAGCTGGAAGAGCCGCTGGCCGATTCGGTGCGCGGTGCGCTCAGTTCGGCCATTGCCAACAGCGCCCCGCCGGTGCCGGTGTTTGCCGATACCGAATCGCGCCTGGCCCATCTTCGCTGGCTGGGTGCCATGAGCGACCGTTTGCGCAAACGCAAGACCGACTTCCAGACCCGTATCGAGTTTTTGCAAACCGTCTGGTACGAGACGCGCCGTGCCGGGCTGGACACCACCATGGTGATGGGACTGATCCAGGTGGAGAGCGCGTTCCGCAAATTCGCCATCTCCAGTGTGGGTGCGCGCGGCTATATGCAGATCATGCCGTTCTGGTCGCGCCTGATCGGTGACGGCGACGCCGGCAAGCTGTTCCACATGCAGACCAATCTGCGCTTTGGTTGCGTCATTCTGCGCCACTACCTGGACCGCGAGCGGGGTGATGCGTACATGGCGCTGGGGCGCTACAACGGCAGCCGGGGCCGCGCCGAATACCCCAATGCGGTGAAGGCCGCGAGCAAGAACTGGGTGCACCCGGACGCTTGACGCGCCGGCGCCCCAGCTGAGCTTCTCGCCTGCTACTGCAAGAACCCGATGCGGCTCTTGCCCGTGCCGGCGCGTGGCAGATCGTCGGGTTCGATGCTGTAGCGCCGATCCAGGCGGGCGTTGCCGAACGCGGTCACCAGCGCCCGCCGCATCTCGCGTGGCGCCAGGGTGGCGAGCTGGTCCAGCACGTCGCTGCCCGGTTCGGGGTCGAAGCGCTGGCCCCAATCGTGTTCGCGGCAGATGCTGCGGTACAGGTGGTGGGCGATTTTTCGTGCTGCCTCGGTGGTGGGCGCTGCGATCTCGAACACGTTCATGCGGTTCAGAATCGGTTCGGGAATGCCGCGCTCGTGGTTGGCGGTCGTGACCCAGATCACCTGGCTGGCGTCGATCGACACTTCGGCGAATTCGTCCACGAAGCATTGGGCGGTGTCGTGTTCGAGCAGGCTGTAGAGCGCCCCCAGCGGGTCGTATTGGGCGTCGGCGCTGGCTTTGTCGATCTCGTCGACCACCATCACCGGGTTGGCGTATTGGCCATCGACCAGGGCCTCGAACACTTTGCCGGGCTTGGAGCCTTTCCATTGCGAGGACGAACCCGAGAGCAGCCAGCCCGCCGTCATGGAACTCATGGGCACCAGGCTCATGCTGGTGCCCAGCAGATCGGCCAGCTGGCGGGCAAAGTGGGTTTTGCCGACACCGGGCGGGCCCAGCAGCAGAATGGGCGTGACCTCCAGGCTGTCGGCGCTGTCCTGGCTCAGCGCGACGTGGCGCTTCACGTCGTCGAGCACCTCACCAAAATTGGGCAGCAGGTCGTAGAGCGGTGCCATGTCGGGCACGCCCGAGGGCTTGACGGCGAAGCGCTCGGAACCACGCTCCAGCATGCGCTGGTAGGTGTTGACCAGTATTTCGTGGTCGCGGTCGTTGCCGCTGCTTTGCAGCTTGACCAGTTTGCGTTCGACGTCGTCGGTTTTGAATACGCTGCGCATCTGGGCGATGGGCAGGTGGACGGACGAAGGGGCTACCAGGCTGTGCGAGCTCATGGACATCTCCTGTGACGTTGAACAACGCTTTCATTCAAGCACAGGACGTGCCAAGGCTCAATGCGGAACAGACCGAGAAAAACCGGTTTGATGGCGGGATTGGCGCGCGCGTGACGGATCACACGCCAAACCCAGGTGCTGCGCCCACGAAAAAGCCACCCGCAGGTGGCTCGGTCGGGACCGGCGCGCGTGCGCTCAGGCTTGGCCGGTGATGACTTGTAGCAGTTCACCCGACTGGTACATCTCCATCATGATGTCGGAGCCACCCACGAATTCGCCCTTGATATAGAGCTGCGGGATGGTGGGCCAGTTGCTGTATTCCTTGATGCCCTGGCGAATGCCTTCGTCTTCGAGCACGTTGACGGTTTTCAGGGTCTTGGTCTCGACGCCGCAGGCTTTGAGGATCTGGATCGCACGGCCCGAAAACCCGCACATGGGGAAGCTCGCGTTGCCCTTCATGAACAGCACGATGTCGTTGGATTTGACCAGTTGGTCGATTTGGGTTTGCGCATCGCTCATGGCTGAAGCTCCTAAAACAAATGGGTCTGGATCGACCCGGAAGATCGCCAATTATCGCTCCACCGGCCATTGTCCGCCGCTGCAGCGCTCAATGCCCGCGAGGTCCGGGCGGCTGCCCACCTGCACGAAACCCGCCGCCAACAGCAGCTGGCGCACGGGGCTGGCCTGGTCGTGGCCGTGTTCCAGCAGCAGCCAGCCACCGGGGCGCAACGCCTGCGGGGCATCGGCCACGATCTTGCGCAAGTCGTCCAGGCCGTCCGGGCCGGCGGTCAGGGCGGCCCCAGGTTCGTGGGCCAGTGCGGGCAGGTGCGGGTCGCCCAGGGCGATGTAGGGCGGGTTGCTGGCGATGAGGTCAAAGCGCTGCCCGGGCACGGCGGCCAGCCAATGGCCGGGGCGAAACTCCACCGCCAGACCGAGCCGCTGGGCGTTGGTCTGGGCCACGGCCAGCGCGCCGACGCTGGCGTCGGTGGCGCAAACCTGGGCTTTGGGCCGTTGCGATTTCCGCGCCAGGGCGATCGCGCCGCTGCCGGTGCCCAGGTCCAGCAGGCGGGGTGCGGGTTCGGCGGGCCAGGTATCCAGCTT
>NZ_JBFJMY010000171.1:0-8413 GCF_041633695.1 Hydrogenophaga sp. | reverse complement strand
TCATGGCCGTCGGTAGGCCCCGCAATTTTTCCCTGTCCACCGTTTGAACGCACGCTGAAACGTAGGACTGTCGCTGAAACCGAGTTCGGAAGCCAGCTGCACCAGCGACACGCGCGACGACGAAAGGCGCGAGATCGCTAGATCGCGTCGCAGGTCGTCCTTGAGCCATTGCAGCGAGGTGTGCTCCACCGCCAGGTGCCGCTGCAACGAAGAAGGCGATGTGTGCAGGTGCTCGGCCACGTCCTCCAGTGAAGGCCATTGCGGGTAGCTGCGCATCAGGTGGTTGCGCACTTTTTGCGCCATGTCACCAAAGTCCCGCGGGGGTGAGATTATTTGCGTGTAGGCGTCGGTCAGAAACACGCGCAGGGCGGGTTCGTCGCGACTCACGGGTGTTTCGAGTTCCTTGGCCTTGAACCAGAAGCCGAACGCGGCCTGCCCGTAGCGCCTGGGCGCAGGGAACACGAGGTTGTAGCTCTCCTCCGATCCTTCGGGTTCAGGGTAGGTGAAGTCAAAGTGTTTGATCGGAAGAGGCGCGTTTAGCAGCCAGGCCGCCAACCGCCACAGCACGCGCACCATGGTTTCCTGCGCAAACACGGGCGTGGGGCTATGGGAAGCGATGGTCTGCATGTGCAGACCCGCTTCGTCGCCATTCACTTGCAGCGAGAAAAAAATGTCGTCCTGCAACAGGTTCAGCGCTGCGCTCATGCGCTTGAGCGCGCGCCGCAGATCGGGGGCGGAGAGGCCTTCGCGCGCCGTCAGCGCGAAGCTGCCGGGTTTGAACGGGCGCGAGAAAAGCCCCATGCATTCGTCCTTCACGTCGTTGAGCAACGCATAGAAAAGCGCAACGTACTGCATGGGTGTGACGCCCGGGTGGCCGGGTGTTTTCAGTGCACTCGGGTCCACCCCCACTTGACGTATATAGCCATCCACGTTCATGCCCTTGCTTTCCAAGCCGGAAAGCATTCCGAAGACGAAAACTGGGGCTATGAACGCCCCAGGGTTTTCCCGATGTTTTGTACGTTTGAGGTCTTTTGCCATGGGTTCAAGGTTTTCGGCTATCGCTGGGACCGGGGTGCGAGCCTAACATCCGCCCCGTCTTCAACACAAATCTTTCCGGGGCTTTTCGCCTCTCGCACAAAGGACCGCTCATGAAGCAAGACGTGTATGTCGTCGGTGTCGGCATGGTGCCGTTCACCAAACCTGGGGCGAGTGAGCCCTATCCACAAATGGCAGCCAAGGCGGTCAATGCTGCTCTGCGGGACGCGGGCCTGGATTACGCCAAGGTGCAGCAAGCCTATGTTGGCTACGTGTACGGCGACTCCACCGCCGGTCAGCGCGCGCTGTACGAGGTGGGCATGACCGGCATCCCAGTCGTCAACGTCAACAACAACTGCTCCACCGGTTCCTCCGCTCTGTTCCTGGCGCGCCAGGCCGTGATGAGCGGCGCGGCCGAATGCGTGCTCGCGCTCGGCTTTGAGCAGATGAAGCCTGGCGCACTGGGCTCGGTATTCGCCGATCGGGAGAGCCCGTTCCAGCGCTTCGACGACGCAACGGAAGAGCTCGTCGGTCATGGTGAAATTCCACTGGCGCTGCGTTACTTCGGCGGTGCGGGCCTGGCACACATGGAGGAGTTCGGCACGCCAATGGCCACCTTCGCCAAGATCCGCGCCAAAGCCAGCCGCCACGCGTTCAACAACCCGCTGGCGCTGTTCCGCACCGTGGTCACCGAAGAAGAGGTGATGCACGCGCCGGTGATGTGGCCCGGCGTGATGACGCGCCTGATGGCCTGCCCGCCCACCTGCGGCTCGGCCGCAGCCATCGTGTGTTCGGACGCGTTTGCCCAAAAACATGGTTTGAACACCGCCGTGCGCATCCGCGCGCAGGCCATGACGACCGACGGCCCGCAGACCTTCGGCGCCAAGGACATGCGCGAGGTGGTGGGCTACAGCATGGCCAAGTCCTGCGCCGAGCAGGTGTACGCCGAAGCCGGTCTCGGCCCCAAGGACGTGCAAGTGGTCGAGTTGCACGACTGCTTTGCTCACAACGAGCTGCTGAGCTACGAGGCGCTGGGTCTGTGCGAACGTGGCGGTGCGCAGAAATTCGTCGAAGACGGCGACAACACCTATGGCGGCCAGGTTGTCACCAACCCCTCGGGCGGCCTGCTTTCCAAGGGCCACCCGCTCGGCGCCACGGGTCTGGCGCAGTGTACCGAGCTGGTCCAGCAACTGCGTGGGCAGGCGGACAAGCGCCAGGTGGAGGGCGCACGCATTGCGCTGCAACACAACCTGGGCCTGGGCGGCGCCTGCGTGGTGACCATGTACGAAAAGGTGTCTGCATGATCGACAGGAAATTCATCGGCCACCAGCTCAAGCCATCGGTGCTCACGGTGGACCGCACGCGCCTGCAATTCTTTGCCAAGGCCATCGGCGAGAAGGACCCGGTCTACATCGACCCGGCCGCCGCCCAGGCCGCCGGCTATCCCGATCTGCCGGCACCGCCCACCTTCCTGTTCGCGGCCGAGCTCGACAGCGGCGCCAACGACCAGTTGCTCACCGAGCTGGACATTCCGCTGGCCAAGCTGCTGCACGGCGAGCAGTCGTTCCGCTACCTCAAGCCGGTGTGCGCAGGCGACACGGTCACCGTGCAATCGACCATCACCGACATCTACGACAAAAAGGGCGGCAAGTTGGAGTTCGCTGTCAAGGACTCGCGCGTGACCAACCAGCGCAGCGAGCTCGTGGCCGAGCTTCGCACGGTGCTCGTCGTTCGCCATTGAGAAAGGCAAGATCCATGACCACTCCAATCCGTGTTGGCGACCGCCTGCCATCCCTTCAACTCCCACCTGTCGACCGTGCCACGCTGGCGCTTTTTGGCGGCGCCTCGGGCGACCACAACCCGATCCACATCGACACCGATTTCGCGCGCCGCTCGGGCATGCCCGACGTCTTCGCGCAGGGCATGCTGGGCATGGCCTGGCTGGGCCGCCTGCTCACGCAATGGGTGCCGCAGTCGCGCATCCGGAAGTACGACGCGCGCTTCGCCGGCATCACCCACCTGGGCAACACCATCACCTGCAGTGGCGAAGTGATCGAGCTGCTGGAACTGGACGGCGAGGCGTGCGCCCGCGTGGCCGTGACCTCGGCCAACCAGTACGGCCAGAACAAGATCGTCGGCGAGGCCATCGTCGCGCTGGCCTGACCCCATTGAACACATAAAGAGGACACACAAACAATGAGCAAGAAACTCGACGGCAAGGTCGCCCTGATCACAGGTTCAGGACGTGGCATCGGTCGCTCTATCGCCATAAAGCTCGCCGAAGACGGTGCCCGCCTGGTGATCAACGACCTCGACGCCGACCCGGCGCAGGAAACCGTAGAGGCCATCAAGGGCATGGGCGGCGAGGCCGTGGCCTGCGTGGGTAGCGTGACCGCACCCGATTTTTCCGAGCGCTTCATCGGTACCGCTGTGGAGAATTTCAAGGGCGTCGACATCATCGTCAACAACGCCGGCTACACCTGGGACAACGTGATCCAGAAGATGACGGACGAGCAGTGGTACGCCATCATGGACTGCCACCTCACAGCACCCTTCCGCATCCTGCGCGCAGCCCAGCCGGTGATCCGCGCTCTGTCCAAGTCCGAAATGGACAGCGGCGTGCGCAAGGTGCGCAAGATCGTCAACATCTCGTCCATGGCGGGGGTTTTTGGCAACGTCGGCCAGTCCAACTACTCGGCGGCCAAGGCCGGCATCATGGGGCTGACGCAGGCCCTGGCCAAAGAGTGGGGGCGCATGAACGTCACCGTGAACTGCGTGGCATTCGGCCTCATCAAGACGCGCCTGACCGGCAGCACCGCCGATGGATCTACCACCAATATCGACGGCCGCGATATCAAGGTCGGCGTGAACCCGGGCCTGCTGTCGCTGATGGAGCAAACCATCCCCCTGGGCCGCGGCGGCACACCCGAAGAAGCGGCCGGTTCGGTCTACCTGTTCTGCATTCCCGAATCGGACTACGTCAGTGGTCAGACGCTGATCTGCTCCGGCGGCCTGACGGGCATGTGATGAACATGTTGCCTCGCCTACTTCAACACCCGTGGATGGATGCCGAAATCGAGAGCTTCCGCGAGCAGGTCCGCCGCTGCGTGACCGACAAGCTGGCTCCGAACCTCGATGTTTGGCGCCGCCAAGGTTTCATTCCGCGAAAAACCTGGTGCGTCCTGGGCGAACTTGGCTTCCTGTTGCCTGAGATGCCACAAGCCTATGGTGGTCCAGGCGCCACACTGGCTTACCAGTTGGTGGTTCAAGACGAACTCGCCAAGATGGAGGTCCCGGCCAACACGGCCGTGCACTCCATCGCCGCGCACTACATCCTGGACTACGGCACGGAAGAACAGAAGCAACGCTGGCTGCCCAAGCTGGCCAGCGGCGAGATGCTCGCCGCCATTGCCATGACGGAGCCGGGCTGCGGCTCGGACCTCAAGGCCATCCGCACCAAGGCGCGGCTGGACGGCGATCACTATGTGGTCGACGGCGCCAAGACCTTCATCACCAACGGCTTCACGGCGAACCTGCTGGTGGTGGTGGTGCGCACGGGCGACGCTGGCGCCAAGGGCGTCTCGCTGCTGGTGATGGAGACCGAAAACCTGTCGGGCTTCAGCGTGGGCCGCCGAATGGAAAAGCTCGGTCAGCACGCGTCCGACACGGCGGAGCTCTCGTTCGACGGTGTGCGCGTGTCGGCTTCGCAGTTGGTGGGCGGCGTGGAAGGCCAGGGATTCAAGCAGCTGATGAGCCAGCTCACCTACGAACGCCTGCTGCTCGCCGTGCCCGCGGCGGCGGTGATTGAGCGCGCGTTGGAACTCACGGTGGAGTACACCAAGCAGCGCAAGGCCTTCGGCCAGTCGCTGTCCGACTTCCAGAACACGCGCTTCAAGCTCGCCGAGTGCGCGACCATGGCCCATATCGTGCGCAGCTTCGTGAACGACTGCATCCAGCGCCAGTTGGACGGCACACTGGACAACGAGGCCGCCTACATGGCCAAGTGGTGGTGCTCGGAGCAGCAATGCAAGGTGACCGATGAATGCCTGCAGCTGTTCGGTGGCTACGGCTACATGGCCGAATACCCGATCGCCCGCATGTACGCGGACTCGCGCGTGCAACGCATCTACGGCGGCGCCAACGAGATCATGAAAGACCTGATCGCGCGCAAGGTGGTGGCCTGATGAAGCCCTTGCACCCCATGAACGTGATCGAATTCGAGGGCATCGGTCCCGGCCCACTGTGTGGGCGCATCCTGGCGGACCTCGGTGCCACCGTTACTGTGATTGCGCGGCCCGGGTCCTCGCCTGTGGTCGACAAGCTGTCGGGCGGCGGGCAACCGCCGCTGCGCGAAGGCAAACAGATCGTCGAGCTCAACCTCAAGCACCCAGGTGACCTGCGCCGGGCGCTGGCGCTGGCGGCGAAGAGCGACGCGCTGATCGAAGGCAACCGCCCTGGCGTGATGGAACGCCTGGGCCTCGGCCCCGCCGCATGCGAAGCGGTAAACCCCAAGCTGGTCTATGGCCGCATGACGGGCTGGGGCCAGCAAGGTCCACTGGCCCACGCAGCCGGGCACGACATCAACTACGTCGCGCTCAGCGGCATGCTTTCTCTTTCGGCGGTGCACGGCCAGGTGCCGGTCTCGCCGCCCACCGTGCTCGGTGATGCCGGTGGCGCGCTCGGCCTGGCTCTGGGCATCGTGAGCGGCGTGCTGCAAGCACGGCAGACCGGCAAGGGATGTGTGGTCGATGCCGCCATCGTCGACACGGTCGCCATGCTTGGAGGCCTCGCGCAATGGATCGCAAGTACCGGCGGCCTCGGCGGCCCGGCCCCAAGTGTGTTCCATGACTCCCCGTTCTACGACGTCTACCGCTGCGCGGACGGCCGCTTCGTCACGCTCGGCGCCATCGAGCCGCAGTTCTATGCGCTGCTGCTCAAGAAGCTCGGCATGGACGACGTGGACGCCGCCACGCAATTCGACACATCGAACTGGCCGGCTTTGAAGGAGCGCGTGCGCGCCCTCTTCCTGACGCAACCGCGCCAGCACTGGTGCGATCTGCTCGAAGGCACGGACGCCTGCTTCGCGCCGGTGCTCACGCTGGACGAGGCCGCGCGCCACCCGCACAACACCGCACGCGGCCTCTTCCCGAAAACCCCATCGGGTGAACGGCGCACATGTGCTGCTCCCCGCTTCACCACATTGCAGGGGGCACACACCCATGACTGAGACCACGCGCCTACCCGCGATGCTGGAAGCGCGCGACCTGACGCTGAAATTTGGTGGTGTCACCGCACTATCCGGCATCTCCGTGGATATCGGACACCAGGAACTGGTGGCCCTCATTGGCCCCAATGGCGCGGGCAAGAGCTCGCTGCTGAACGTGCTGTCCGGCTTCTACCGGCCGAGCAAGGGTTCTGTGCGTTTCGAAGGCCAGGATATCGGGCGCTGGCCCGTGCACCGCGTGGCCCGGGCCGGCCTGGCACGCACCTTCCAGGGTACCCACCTACTGCCGCACATGAGTGTGCTCGACAACATTCTGGCTGGTCGTTTCATGCACATGAAGAGCACGCTGACACAGGCCTTTTTCTATTACCCATTCACCCACCGCGAAGAGGTGGCGCACCGCACCGTGGCCGAAGAAATCCTGAACTTCCTCGAACTCGAACACCTGCGCCACCATCCGGTGGGCACGCTGGGCTACGGCATGCGCAAGCGGGTCGACCTGGGCCGCGCGCTGGCCATGGAGCCACGCATGCTGCTGCTGGACGAACCTATGGCGGGCATGAACAGCGAAGAGAAGGAAGACCTGGCCCGCTTCATCCTGGACATCCGTGAATCGAGGCAGATTCCTGTGGTGCTGGTGGAACACGACATGGGCGTGGTGATGGACATTGCCGACCGCGTGATCGTGCTGAACTTCGGCCGCAAGATCGCCGACGCCTCACCCACCGCCGTGCAGCAGGATCAGAACGTGATCTCGGCCTACCTGGGAGGAAACGCATGAGCCCCCACGCTCCATCGCTGCGCGCGTCGCTACCTCCCGTGGGGGCTGATCCGGCTTGGGGCGGCCCGGCGCCGGATCGCATGAGCGCGATGCCCCACAAGATGCCCCAGACCCTGCCGCAATGGCTGTTGCACAACGCGGCGACGCGTCCGAACGAGGTTGCGCAGCGACACAAGCGCGAAGGTGTGTGGAAGGAATTCCGCTGGGTCGACGTGCGCGACGAAGTGCGCGCGCTCGCTCTGGGCCTGCGCGCACGCGGTGTGCAACGCGGCCAGACCGTGGTGCTGCTGAGCGAGAACCGCCCCGAACTCTATTGGGCCGAATGGGCCGCGATGGCCGTCGGTGCCAAAGTCGTGGCCTTGTATCCGGACGCGGCAGAGACCGAAGTGGACTACGTGGTCGAAGACGCACAGGCGGTCTGCGTGTTCGCGGAAGACCAGGAACAGGTCGACAAGGTGCTGCCTGTGATGGCGCGCCACCCTGGCCTGCACAGCGTGGTCTGGTGGGAATCGGGTGGCCTCTGGTCGTACCAGAACACGGGGCTGCTGGGTTGGGACGCGCTCAAGGCCTTGGCCCATCCCGTTCAGACTGCAGATGACGCGTGGTTCGAGCACGTGGTGGCACAAGGCCAGAGCGGCGACATAGCCCTGCTGTCCTATACCTCGGGCACGACCGGTGCGCCCAAGGGCGTGATCACCACGCACGCCTCGCTGATGCACAACGCCGAGCTGATCGGACAGACGATGCAGGTGCCCGAGGGCAGCGAGTACCTGTCCTACATCCCGCTCTCCTGGGCCACCGAACAATGGGTGGGCGTGACCATGGGCCTCATGCAACCCTTGCGTGTGAACTTCGCGGAGCGGCCAGACCAGATCCAGGAAGCGATCCGCGAACTGGCCTGCGAGATGGTCTTCTTCGGCCCTCGCCAATGGGAAAGCCTGGCCGCGCGCGTGCACGCCCGCATGCTGGACGCACCACCCTGGCGGCAGAAGGTGGTGAACTGGGGCGTGCGCATCGGCCGCCTGGCCCGCGCCGACCAGCTCGACACCCGCGCCCGAGCCTGGTGGGTGCGCGCGCAGTTGCCGTTGGCCGACGCCCTGGTGCTGCGCCCGCTGCGTGAGCAGTTGGGCTTGAAGGGTGCCCACATTGCCTTCACCGGAGGTGCAGCGGTGGCGCCCGACATCTTCCGCCTGTTCGCTGCCATGGGAGTGATGCTGCGCAACGTGTATGGCTGCAGCGAATTCGGCCTGATCACGGTGCACCAGGGTGCGCGTGTCAACGCCGAGACCATCGGCGAAACCGTGGCCATGCGCAGCGCCTGGGGCGAGCCCATGCAATGGCGTCTGACCGAAGGCAGCGAACTCGAAGTGCGC
>NZ_JBFJMY010000170.1:0-8438 GCF_041633695.1 Hydrogenophaga sp. | reverse complement strand
GTATAGACAAATAGAAAAAAACTAGCAATATCAAATGCTTGTGTCTTCTTCTTCAATGAACGGGCGAAAAGGTGCTACTTTTGGCATCATTTTCGATAACTTTTAACAAAATGAAAGCTATGTTATTGATTTGAAAGAAGTTATCCCTGAGCCGCTACCCGCTCCGATTTGCTGTGCAATTTGTTCAGGGCGCTCAAATAAGCCTTGGCAGAGGCCACCACGATGTCCGGGTCGGCGCCCACGCCATTGACCACCCGCCCACCGTGTTGCAGCCGCACCGTCACCTCGCCCTGGCTTTCGGTGGAGCCGCTGGTGATGGCATTGACCGAATACAAGACCATTTCCGCACCGCTCTTGACGTGCTGCTCAATCGCCTTCAGGGACGCATCCACCGGGCCGTTGCCGTCGGACCCACTCGACACCTCCTGGCCACCGACGGTGAACACCACATCGGCGTGAGGGCGCTCCCCGGTTTCGCTGTGCTGGGCCAGTGAAACCAGGCCGTATTGTTCTTTCTCGGCGGTCACGCTTTCTTCGCTGCACAAGGCAAGAATGTCTTCGTCAAAAATCTCGCTCTTGCGGTCCGCCAACTCCTTGAAGTGCGCAAACGCGGTGTTGATCTCGGACTCCGACTCCATCTCGATGCCCAGTTCCTGCAAGCGTTGCTTGAAGGCGTTGCGACCACTGAGCTTGCCCAGCACGATCTTGTTCGCACTCCAGCCAACGTCTTCGGCGCGCATGATTTCGTACGTGTCGCGGGCCTTGAGCACGCCGTCCTGGTGGATGCCGCTGGCGTGGGCAAAGGCGTTCGCGCCCACCACCGCCTTGTTGGGTTGCACCACAAACCCGGTGGTCTGGCTGACCATGCGAGACGCGGGCACGATTTGCGTGGCATCCACACCGACGTCGAGCTGGAAGTAGTCGCGCCGCGTGCGCAAGGCCATGACGACCTCTTCCAGCGAACAATTGCCAGCCCGCTCCCCCAGCCCGTTGATGGTGCATTCCACTTGGCGCGCGCCACCGATCTTGACCCCGGCCAGCGAATTGGCCACCGCCATGCCCAGGTCGTTGTGGCAATGCACGGACCAGATCGCCTTGTCCGAGTTGGGGACACGCTCGCGCAGGGTGCGGATGAAGTCGCCGTACAACTCCGGAATCGCGTAACCCACTGTGTCGGGAATGTTCAGCGTGGTGGCGCCTTCCTTGATCACGGCTTCGAGCACGCGGCACAGAAAATCCATGTCGCTTCGGTAGCCGTCTTCCGGGCTGAATTCGATGTCGTCCACCAGATTGCGGGCGAAGCGAACCGACTGCTTGGCCTGCTCCAGCACCTGGTCTGGCGTCATGCGCAGCTTCTTCTCCATGTGCAAGGCACTGGTGGCGATGAAGGTGTGGATGCGCGCACGCTGTGCGCCTTGCAAAGCCTCGGCAGCGCGTGCGATATCGCGATCGTTGGCGCGTGCGAGCGAACAAATCGTCGAGTCTTTGATGGCCTCGGCGATCGCCCGTACCGACTCAAAATCACCGTTCGAACTGGCGGCAAAACCGGCCTCGATCACGTCCACCTTCAGCCGCTCCAGCTGGCGCGCAATGCGCAGCTTTTCGTCGCGCGTCATGGATGCACCCGGGGACTGCTCGCCGTCGCGCAAGGTGGTGTCAAAAATGATCAATTTGTCAGACATGGGGGACTCCTTCTTGTGTTCAAAATGGGGATTTAGACCGAGGCTACCTCAAACGCCACCAGGCCCGCTTTCTGCGCGCGCCGCCATCCGGAAAGAATGGCTTTGAAAGACGCGGTGACGGTGTTGGCGTCCATGCCGACACCGAACAAGGTGTGCTGCTCGTCGATGCACAGTTCAACATAGGCCACCGCCTGGGCCGACGCGCCCGCGCCCATGGCGTGCTCTTGGAAATCGACCACGCGCAACTGGTGCCCGGTGCTCGCGTTGACCCCGTTGACGAACGCGTCGATAGGGCCGGTGCCCCGCCCCTGGATGGCGCCACTGCCGGAGTCGAACCAGGCGTCGGCGTCGAGCAACACACCATCGCCGTCGGCCACCACCCGGTAGTCGGGCGCAGTCGCTTGCGACAGCGCAAATTCGGCGTCGAAGATGCGCCACAAATCCGAAGCGTCCAGCTCCTGTCCTTGTTCGTCCATGACCGCTTGCACGACCCGGCTGAATTCGACCTGAAGACGGCGTGGCAGCGTCAACTGGTACCCGGTCTCCAGCAGGTAGGCCATGCCACCCTTGCCCGACTGGCTGTTGACGCGGATCACCGCTTCGTAGCTGCGCCCCAGATCCTTGGGGTCGATGGGCAAGTACGGCATGTCCCAAACGTCGCCCTCTTGTCGCGCGGCGAAGGCCTTCTTGATCGCGTCCTGGTGCGAACCGGAAAACGAGGTGTAGACCAGTTCGCCCACGTAGGGGTGGCGCGGGTGCACCGGAATCTGGTTGCAATATTCGACAGAGCGGCGGACCTCGTCGATGTTGGAGAAATCGAGCCCGGGATCCACACCCTGGGTGTACAGGTTGAGCGCCACGTTGATCAGATCGAGATTGCCGGTACGCTCGCCATTGCCAAACAAGCAGCCTTCCAGCCGTTCGGCGCCCGCCATCAGGGCGAGTTCCGCTGCAGCAGTACCCGTGCCCCGGTCGTTGTGGGGGTGGACCGACAGGATCACGCCATCGCGGCGCTCGATGTTGCGGTGCATCCATTCGATCATGTCGGCGAAGATATTCGGCGTCGAGTGCTCCACCGTGGTGGGCAGGTTGATGATGCACTTGTTGTCAGGCCCCACTTGCCAGATCTCGGTGACCGCGTCCACCACCCGTTTGGAAAACGCCAGTTCGGTATCCGAGAACATTTCGGGCGAGTACTCGAAGGTCCAGTCCGTTTCCGGCTGGGCCGCTGCCTGCTGTTCAAACACCCGCGCGTGGTGCTGCACGAGTTGCACGATGCCGTCTTCGCTCAAGCCCAACACCACCCGCCGCATGATGGGCGCCACCGGATTGACCATGTGCATGATGACCCGGCGGGCACCGCGCACCGCTTCGAAGGTCCGTTCAATCAAGGGTTCGCGCGCATGTGTCAGCACCTGGATCGTGACGTCGTCCGGGATCAAATGCTGTTCGATCAGATGGCGCACAAAGTCGAACTCGACCTGCGAGGCAGACGGGAAACCGACTTCGATCTCCTTGAAACCGATGTTCAGCAAGGTCTGGAACATGCGCAGCTTGCGCTCGATGTTCATAGGCTCGATCAGCGCCTGGTTGCCGTCGCGCAGATCGGTGCTCAGCCAGATGGGGGCGCGGGTGAGAACCGCATCGGGCCAGGTCCGCGATGTCAAACCGATGGGTTGGAAGGCGCGGTATTTGTTGACAGCTTGCTTCAACATGGTGTTCTTTCAATGTGAAAAAAATCCGCAACCCCAAAACAAAACGGCCCGTTGCGGAAGCAAACGGGCCGTTATCAGGAATCACTCGCGCGTTACCAGACCTGCCCGTTTCGGACACCCAGTAGTAGCGAGAAGGAAATTCGTTTCATGGCAAGCAATGTATCACAAAGCCGCGCGCGGCGGCTGCGTGGGTGCGACGCGCCTCAGCCCGGCATGCGCGCACCCACGTGCACCTCGCCCCGCGCCTGGGCCAGTTCCACCTGGCGCTGGCGCTCGGCCAGCTGGGCCTTTTCTTGTGGCGTGCGCTGGTCCACGCAGTGGGCACAGCTCACGCCCTTGACATAGTGCGCAGAGGCTTTGTCCTGCTCGTTCAAAGGCCAGCGGCAAGAACGGCAGAGTTCGTGCGGGCCGGGCCGCAGACCGTGCCCCACGCTCACGCGTTCGTCGAACACAAAACACTCGCCTTCCCAGGTACTCTGTTCGGGTGGCACTTCTTCCAGGTATTTGAGAATGCCGCCTTCGAGGTGGTAGACCTGATCGAAGCCCCGCATTTTCATGAGCGCGGTGGATTTTTCGCAGCGGATGCCACCGGTGCAGAACATGGCGATCTTGGGTTTCGCATGCCCCTCTTGCAGCGCTTCCTGGGTATCGAGCCAGGCGGGCAACTCGGCAAAGGTCTTGATGTGGGGGTTGAGCGCACCCTTGAATGTACCGATGGCCACTTCGTAATCGTTGCGGGTATCGATCACCAGCACATCGGGGTCCGTCAGCAAGGCGTTCCAGTCTTGCGGCTTCACGTATTGGCCGACCGTCTTGTTGGGGTCGAGTTCGGGCACGCGCAGGGTGACGATTTCCTTCTTCAGGCGCACTTTCATGCGCAGAAAAGGCGGGTTCTCGCTCCACGAGCTTTTGTGTCGCAGATCAGCCAGACGCGCGTCCGCACGCAAGTGGGCCAACACCGCGAGCACGCCACCCTCGGGGCCGGCGATGGTGCCGTTGATGCCTTCGCTGGCCAGCAACAAGGTGCCTTTGACGCCATGGGCATCACAACAGCTTTGCAGCGGCTCGCGCAGCTCGGCAAAGTCGGCCAAATGAACGAACTTGTACAGCGCGGCGGTAAGGTAGCGGGCCTGGGTATCCATGGCGCAATTATCCCTCTCGCTGCAACCCACTCACAGCGCTTCGATGCGCGTGGGGTCGGGGCGCTCAAGCCACTGCTGCAACTCGTCGGCGAGCTGCTGGCTGGCCGATGCGGCGGCGCTCCAGGCCTGCACCCGTGCGGCCAGGTCTTGGCCGTAGCGGGTGAAGTCGGTGCGATCGGGCAGTTTGGCGTTGGGCAGCGACTGGACCCAGGCCGGGTCGGGCGCCAGCACCAGCATCGAGTCCAAGGCCGCGCTGGCCGGGTGGCGCGACTTCCAGGCCTTGTCCAGCCAGCCCGGCACCACGCTTTTCTGGAAATGCGGATACAGCACGATGGGCGCGGCGGCGGGTGCCTGGTAGTGCAGATGCAGGTGGTAGTCGGTGATGCCACCGTCCCAATAGGCACCGGGCGGCGCCCCGGCAATCCCATGCACCGCGCGCAACAAAAAGGGGATGGAACAGCTGGCTTGCAGGGCGTCCATGAAGTTGTCTTCTCGCAGCAGCACGGCGCGGGTGCGAAAGTCTTGCGTGCCAAAAGGCAGGGGCGTGCGCTCGGGAGCCCCGGGCGCGGACGGGGCGGAGAACACCACCCGCTCCAGCCAGGCCCCCAGCGCCTGGCGGCCCACTGCGTTGGCCACAAAAGCACCGGCATAACCCAACGGGGTGCGCAACCGCCCTTCCCGGCCCAGGATGTGGCGCCCGCGCGATGTGACAATGTGCAGGCGGTAGCGGGGATGGTTAAGCACCTGTGCCGTGCGGCCGCTGTAAAACTGCCGCAACTGGCCGCCGAATTGTTCGCTCACCTGGGTGGCGCTGGGCCGCTTCTGACCGGGCAGCAGCTCGTAGTGTTGGGCGATGTAGTCGCGCTCCAGCCGCTCAAAGGCCGGTACGCAGGCGTCCAGACAGGCGGTGGCCATGCGCCAGGCACCGATGGAGGCACCCACCAGGTGGATGGCTTGGTGGCTTTGGGCCAGCCAGTGGCCGAACAGAAAGCGGTCGATCGGCCCCAGGATCAGTCCTTTGGGTCCGCCCGCTGCGGCGGGCACGACCCCCACGTCCTGCGGCCGGAGCCCGTGTTGCGCGATGTGCTGCCGGGCTTTGGGCCCCGCGTAAAAACGAAGTGCTGGACGGTCGGTGCTGCGCATAGGGCTGCGATTGTCTCGCAGCCTGCACGGTTCAGGCGGGAACCGGGGTCTTTTTGTGGGCCAGAGGTGGGATGTCATCACCCACCAGGATGTCCGGGTCCATGCCCAGCGCATTGCCGATCGGGTCGGGATAGGAGCTGATCAACATGGCGTTGCCCAGCGAGAGCTCTTCGGCCCGGGCGCGCCAGGAGGCCATGTGCACCACGCCGGCAATCGGTTCGTACACACCGTTGTCAAACGGGTTGACCTGGTGCTCAATCACTTCCACCATGTTCTTGGGGAAGTTCCAGTCGCGTGCCAGCGCAGCGCCCACTTCGGCGTAGGTGTAGCCAAACATGCCTTTTTCGGCCCGTGCGCGTTTGAGGTCGAGCATGGCCACGCTGCGGTCCAGGTCGATCATGGCCTCGGGCATGCCGGCGTGCATCACCAGCTCACCGATGGCGTGGATCAAGCCGGTGGTGAAGGCGGTCCCTTCGTCGATTTTGATCGGGTGCGCGATGTATTGCGAAAGGTTGGCGCTGTTGAGGCTGTAGCGCCAGAACTGGTTCAGGTTGACGCCGCCCACGCAATGAAAACCCTGCCCCAGCGCGGCGCTGACGACCAGGGCACGCACCTTGACCAGGCCCATCACATTGATCGCGTCCTGCGCCGAGGTGATGGCGCGGGTGAGACCGAAAAATGCCGAGTTGGCCACCTTGAGCAGTTTGGCCGTGAGAATGGGGTCGTCCTCGATGTAGCTGGCCACCATCATGATGTCGACATCTTCCTGGTTGAAGGTCAACATCAGCTTGCGCACAACCTCGGGAGCAGATGGCAAAGCATTCGGCTGTTTGAGAAGTTTTTCGAGGTGCATAGTGGGCCTGCGGGAGAGTGGGTGAGGGAAAACGGGCGGATATGTGTGAATCGGCAAAATTCCGCCGGACTTGAGCCTATTCGAGGCTCAGTCGGTGAAGGCGCTCAAGGCCTGGTTGAACGACCATTCGGAAGGGTCCTTGCCCAATACGCTCTCGAGATCGAGCCCCAGAGACAGACCGACCATGTCGGGGAAGGTGGCGGCCAGTCCGTTGTTGTCCAGCTGGATCTCCTCTGCCCGGGCACGCCACGAAGCCAGGTGCAACACCCCGCCCAGGGTGTCGTAGTTGTCGCCCTCAAACGGCGTGATCTGGTTGGCCAGCGCCGATACGATGTCGCTCGGGAACTGCCATTTTTCGGCCATACCGGCACCCACCTGCGCGTAACAAAAACCAAATGCGGCCATCTCGGCCTTGGCGCGGTCCATGTCCAACGGCGGCACCCGCAAATCGATGGGAGCCAGTTTGGCGGGCATGGCGATGTGCATGATCAGGTCGCCAATGGCGTGGATCAAGCCGGTGGTGTACGCATTGCCTTCGTGCTGATTGAGCATGCTGGCGAGCGAGCGCGAGATATCGGCTACACGCAGGCTGTAGCGCCAGAACTGCTTCAGGTCCACACCGGGCACCTTTTTGAAACTGGCACCCAGCGCTGCAGCCATCACCAAGGAACGTACATGGGTGAGACCCAGCAATGCAACGGCCTCGTCGGCGCTGCCGATTTTTCGGCTGACCCGAAAAAAGGCCGAATTGGCCAGGCGCAGTACCCGCGTGGTGAGCGCTGGATCACGCGCGACCAAGCCGCCAATTTTTTTGGGGCTGGGGTCGTCCCGGTTCATTTCCGCCAGCAAGTCGGAAACGGTGCGGGACATGGGTGGCAAAGCCCTGGGGTAGGACAGGACGTCTTCGAGTTGCATGGTGCAGAAGTCCGTGAGCAGGTGTGTATTGGAACACCAGATTCATCGGCTGGCGCACCCGTAACTTAAGTTTGTTCTCGTGCAGGAAAAGTCCGAAAAACGGGCCTTTTTCAGGCTTTTCGCAAGCCGTCGAGCTTGGCAAACGCCGACGCCATGGCGGACCCGCTACCCGCAGGCTGCACCGGTTTGCCGCCCTGCCGGTCGCGCCCCGGCTGGCGTGCGGGCTCGAAGCGGTTTTCGCGCGACGCGCTGCGCGGCATCGGCTCGCCCAGCTTCATGGACAAGCCGATGCGCTTGCGCGCCACGTCCACCTCCATCACCTTGACCTTGACGATGTCGCCGGTTTTCACGATTTCGCGTGCGTCGTTGACAAATTTGTTCGCCAGTTGGCTCACATGCACCAGGCCGTCCTGGTGCACCCCCAGATCGATGAAGGCGCCAAACTGGGCCACGTTGCTGACCGTGCCTTCCAGAATCATGCCTTCGCGCAGGTCGGTGATCGCGTCCACGCCTTCGTTGAAACGCGCCACCTTGAAGTCCGGGCGGGGATCGCGGCCCGGTTTTTCCAGCTCGCCCAGGATGTCCTTCACCGTGATGACACCAAACCGCTCATTGGAGAACAGCTCCGGGCGCAAGGTCTTGAGCATGTCGGCGCGGCCCATCAGCTCGGCCACCGGCTGCGCCGTGTGCTTCAGTATCTGTTCCACCACCGGGTAGGTTTCGGGGTGCACACCGGTCATGTCCAAGGGGTTGTCGCCGTTGCGGATGCGCAGGAAGCCCGCACTCTGCTCGAACGACTTGGCACCCAGGCCGGCCACGTCCATCAACTGCTGGCGGTTGCGGAACGCGCCGTGCGCTTCGCGCCAGTGCACCACCGAACGCGCCACCGCTGCACTCAGTCCCGACACACGCGAGAGCAACGGCACGCTGGCGGTGTTCAGGTCCACCCCGACCGCGTTCACACAATCCTCGACCACCGCTTCGAGGG
>NZ_JBFJMY010000169.1:0-8510 GCF_041633695.1 Hydrogenophaga sp. | reverse complement strand
TGCTGCTCAACACCCATTTGCACAGCGACCACTGCGGCGGCAACGCCGCCCTGCAGCAAGCCTATCCCGGCGTGGCTACCCACATCCCACCGGGGCTGGCCCAGGCCGTGGCCGACTGGGACCCGGTGGCGCTCACCTTCCAGCCCACCGGGCAAGATTGCCCGCCCTTTCGCCACGACGCCCTGCTGCAACCGGGCTCGTCGGTCCGGCTCGGTGCTTGCGACTGGGAGGTGCACGCGGCCAAGGGCCACGACCCGCACGCGGTGCTGCTGTTCCAGGCCGAGCACCGGCTGCTGCTCTCGGCCGATGCCTTGTGGGAGCACGGTTTTGGCGTGGTGTTTCCGGAACTGGAAGGCGTGGACGCGTTTGACGAAGTGGCCGATACCCTGGACCTGATCGAGCGCCTGGACCCGGTGACGGTGGTGCCCGGCCACGGGCGGGTGTTCCAGGACGTGGCGGCGGCCTTGCAGCGCGCGCGCAGCCGCTTGAACAAATTCGTGACCGATCCGGCCAGCCACTTGCGCCACGGCTACAAGGTGCTGATCAAATTCAAGCTGCTCGAATGGCGGCAAATGGAGCTGGACGCGCTCTACCGCTGGTGCGAACAAACCCCGTATCTGCGCGCGGCGCTGCAAAAACAGGGCGGTGATCCGGTGGCGCAGCGGCGCTGGCTCGATGGCTTGCTGGCCGATCTGGCGCGCAGCCAGGCGTTGCGCATCGAAAACGGGCAAGTGTTCAACACCTGAACACCGGTCAGGTTTTGGCCACCAGCCGCTGGTACACCCGCCAGAACGCCGCGTCTTGCGAGGTCGCGAAATTGATGCGCATCAGGGTGCTGGGCGCGCGCGCGGCGTGGAACAGCCCGCCCGGCGCGATCAAATAACCTTCGTCCAGCAGGCGCTGCGCCAGCGCCTCGGTGTCCACGCCGGTATCGACCCAGCCAAACAGGCCGGCCGGTTCGGTGGCGAAACGGCAGCCGGCGGCCACCGCCAGCTTCACGCTGCGGTTGCGCGCGGCGTCGAGCCGGGTGCGGATGCGCTCGGCGTGGCGGCGCAGCTGCCCTTGCTCGATGCAGATCGCCAGCGCCCGCTCCAGCAGGCTGGGTGTGGTCAGGGTCGACAGCAGTTTGGTATCGAGCAGGCGCTCCACCCATTCCGGCGGCGCGGCCAGGTAGCCCACGCGCCAGTTGGGCGCCAGGATCTTGGCGAAACCGCTGATGTAAATGGTGCGCTGCAAGCCGTCGAGCACGCTCATGCGGGTCGCGTGTTCGGGCGCGATGTGGCTGTAGGTATCGTCTTCCACCACATAAAAACCGTGCTGCTGCGCCAGCTGCAAGACGCGGTGGGCGCTGGGTGGCGTGAGGCTGTAGCCGGTCGGGTTGTGCAGCACGCTCACGCTCACGAACAGCTTGGGCGCGTGCTCTTCGCAATAGCGCGCCATCACCGCCAGATCGGGGCCGGCCGGGCCACGCGGCACCGGCAGTATGCGCATGCCCAGGGCGTCGAGGCGGGCGAATTCCACCGCCCAGCCGGGCTCTTCCACCATCACACAATCGCCGCGTTTGACCAGGGTGCGGCTCACCAGATCGAGCGCGTGTGTGGCGCCCACGGTGGTGATGATCTGGCCCGGCTCGGCCGGCATGCCCAGGCTTTGCAAGCGCGTGGCCAGCACGCGGCGCAGGTGGCCGTCGCCCAGCGGCTCGCCGTAGCGCAAGGAGGCATCGTCCAGCGCCTTGCCCGAGCTGACGCGCCGCACCGCCGCCTGCATGAAGTGGCTCGCCATCCAATCGGGCGGCAGCACGCCCATGCCGGGCTGGGGCAGCTCACCTTGCTGGTGGAACATGCCCCGGATCAAGGTCGCGGCGTTGACCGGCGGCGGCCGACGGGCCACAGGGTTGCCCGGCACCCCCGGTGTGGTGCCACCGGGCGGCGGCACCGCCGCCGCCACGCTGCCAGCCGGCAAGCGCTGGCGCACAAAAAAGCCCCGGTTGCGCTGCGCCTGCACCAGACCCTGGGCCTGCAGCAAGTCGTACGCGGCCACCACGGTGGAGGGGCTGAGTTCGTGCTGCTCGGCGCACTGGCGCACGCTGGGCAGGCGCGCGCCGGGCGCCATCAAACGGTCGCGGATGCGGCTGGCGAAACGCTCGGCCAGTTGCTCGGCCAGGGTCTGGGCCGAATGCCGCATCAGCGCCGGCGCCGACACCACCGGCGCGACCTGGCCAGACAGGTCCAAGGCCGTGGGCTCGGGCGGAGGCGAAGCGGTGTCGGCGGGTTCGTGGGCGGTGGACTTCAACATGGCGGGGCGTTCCTGGGGCGGGCCGGTGCGGGGTGTGTGGACGTTGCCGACCACACAGTTTGTGATCTGACCTCTTGATCTGTATGGTCGGTGTATGGCT
Organism: Hydrogenophaga sp.; assembly: GCF_041633695.1. GTDB lineage: Bacteria > Pseudomonadota > Gammaproteobacteria > Burkholderiales > Burkholderiaceae_C > Hydrogenophaga. Next base: position 6,115 of record NZ_JBFJMY010000169.1, on the reverse strand, counting down.
GGTTGAGGATAAAGTCTTTGTCATGACACCACAAGCCCCGGACCTTTTGCACGCCCCCGCCAGCTTGGGCGGGGACCGAGAGGCCGTGGCATGAACGCCGCCGAATTCAGCGCCTTGCTGGTGCTGGCTACCGCCAGCAGCTTCACCCCCGGACCCAACACCACGCTCTCGACCGCGCTGGCGGCCAATTTCGGCCTGCGCCACGCGCTGCGATTTGTCTGCGCGGTGCCCGTGGGTTGGGGCTTGATGCTGGCTTTGTGCTCTGCCGGTTTTGGCGCGCTGGTGCTGGCCGTGCCCAGCCTGCGTCTGGCCATTTTGTTGGGCGGTGTGGCCTACCTGCTGTGGCTGGCCTGGCAGCTGGCCGCCAGCCAGAGTCTGGCCCGTGTGCGCGCTGAAAGGCTGCAGGTCACGTTCAAGCAAGGCGTGTTGCTGCAGTTCCTGAACATCAAGGCCTGGATGTTCGCGCTGGCTGTGGTGGCCGGCTGGATCGCCGGACGGCCCGACGCCTCCACCCGCTTTCTGCAGGTGTTGCCGGTTTTGCTGGCGTTCGCCTTTTTCAGCAACCTGACCTACGCCAGCATGGGTTCGCTGCTGCGCGAATGGCTGGTGGTGGGCGCGCGCCTGCGGGTGTTCAACCGGGTGATGGCCAGCGCGTTGGCGCTCACCGCCGTCTGGATGTTGTTTCTGGGGTTGCAAACCCCTGCCGGAGCCGCCTCGTGAACCGCAGCGCCACCTTGGGGCTCGTGCCCAGCCAGCGCGACGAAACCCTGGGCCTGTGGCTGGGCCTGGTCGGTGTGATCGTGTTCGGCCTCACCCTGCCCATGACCCGGCTGGCCACCGGCAGCGCCGACGCGCCGCAACTCTCGCCCTGGTTCGTCACCTGGTCCCGTGCTGCGCTGGCGGGTGGCCTTTCGGTGGCCTACCTGCTGTGCACCCGCTCCCGCCTGCCCACGCTCGAACAAGGCAAATCGCTGGGGCTGGCGGTGTTGGGCAACGTGATCGGTTACCCCTTGCTGCTGGGCTGGGCGCTGCGCGCGGTCACGGCCAGCCACGCTGCCGTCATCACCGCCTTGTTGCCGCTGGTGACGGCAGCGGCGGCGGCCTGGTTGCTGCACCAGCGTGCGCGGCTGGGTTTCTGGTTGTTCGCCTTGCTGGGCAGCGTGCTGGTGGCGGCCTACAGTCTGCTGCGCGCCCACCAGCTGGGCCATGGCTTTGGCCTGGCATCGGCCGATCTGCTGCTGGTGGCGGCTGTGGTCGCGGCCTCGCTGGGCTACGTGGCGGGCGCCAAGGTGACACCGGCGCTGGGCGCGGAGCGTGTCATCAGCTGGATGTGCGTGATGGCCTTGCCGATCACGCTGCCGGGCACCTGGCTCACCTGGCCGGAGCAGGCCCAGGCCATCGCCTGGCCGTCCTGGCTGGCGCTGGTGTATGTGGGCGTGTTCTCCATGTGGGCCGGCTTTTTCGCCTGGTTCCGTGGCCTGGCGCTGGGTGGTGCCTTGCGCGTGAGCCAGATGCAATTGCTGCAACCGTTCATCAGCATCGTGGCCGCCGTGCCCTTGCTGGGTGAATCGCTGGACGCCACGACCCTGGGTTTTGCCATCGCTGTGGTATTCACCGTGTTCATGGGGCGGCGCATGGCGGCTCCACGCCCAGGTGTTGCCCCATGAAAGCCGACTTGGCCGCTGGCTTGCGGCAGCTTCCCGGTCCGCAAGGGGAGCGCTTTGCCACGTTGTTGCGGCACGGGACCATGCAGGTGGAGGTGTATGCACCGCAAGACCAGGATCCGCAACAGCCGCACGAGCAAGACGAGTTGTATTTTGTGCAAAGCGGGCAGGGCGAGTTTCTCAACGGTGGGCAGCGCCATCGCTTTGCACCGGGGGACGTGTTTTTTGTACCAGCGGGTCAGGTGCACCGCTTCGAACATTTCAGCAAGGACTTCGTGACCTGGGTCGTTTTTTACGGACCCAAGGGCGGAGAGCAAACAGGCAATCCAGCATGAGCACATGGACCTTGGCGCAACGCGCCCACAAGATGAACCCATCGGTGATCCGCGAGATCCTGAAGGTGACCGAAAAGCCCGGCATCATCAGTTTTGCCGGTGGCCTACCCTCACCCAAGACCTTTCCCATCGAGGCCTTTGCACAAGCCAGCGAGCGCGTGCTGCGCGAAGACGGCGCGGCGGCCCTGCAATACGCGGCCAGCGAAGGTTTTGCGCCCTTGCGCGAGCTGGTGGCCAAGAGCCTGCCGTGGGACGTGGACCCGGCCCAGGTGCTGATCACCACCGGTAGCCAGCAGGGGCTGGACCTGGTGGCCAAGGTCTTGATCGACGTGGGCAGCCGGGTGCTGGTGGAAACCCCCACCTACCTGGGCGCCCTGCAGGCGTTTGCACCCATGGAACCGGTGGTGGTGAGCGTGCACAGCGACGAGCAAGGCGTGGACCTGGACCACCTGGCGCAACAAATGGGAACGGGCAGCGATGCGGCCCGGTTTCTGTACGTGCTGCCCAATTTCCAGAACCCGACCGGGCGCAGCATGAGCGAAGCGCGCCGCGCGGCGCTGGTGGAGCGGGCCAGCGCGCTGGGCCTGCCGCTGATGGAAGACAACCCCTATGGCGACCTCTGGTTCGATACGCCGCCACCCGCGCCGCTGACCGCGCGCAACCCCGAGGGCTGCATCTACCTGGGCTCGTTTTCCAAAGTGCTGGCGCCCGGGTTGCGGCTGGGCTATCTGGTGGCACCCAAGTCCATCTTCCCCAAGCTGCTGCAGGCCAAGCAGGCGGCCGATCTGCACAGCCCTGGCTACAACCAGCGCATGGTGGTCGCGCTGATGCAGAACGGTTTTCTGGATGGCCATGTGCCCACCATCCGCAGCCTCTACAAGTCCCAATGCCAGGCCATGCTGGCCGCCCTGGCCCTGGAAATGGCGGGTCTGGGTGTTGAATGGAATGCGCCCGATGGCGGCATGTTCCTCTGGGTGCGCCTGCCCGAGGGTATGGACGCCGTCGAGCTGCTGCCCAAGGCGGTGGACAAGGGCGTGGCCTTTGTGCCCGGCGCCGCGTTTTACGCCGAGCAGGCCGATCCGCGCACCTTGCGCCTGTGTTTTGTGACCGCCAGCGTGGCGCAGATCCAGACCGGCATCGCCGCACTGGCTCAGGCCATTCGGGCTTTACAAGCGGCATGAGCATGTTGCGCATCTGGGGCCGCACCAGTTCCATCAATGTGCGCAAGGTGTTGTTGTGCGCCCAATGGCTGGGGTTGGACTTTGAGCGCGTGGACGCCGGTCTGGCCTACGGTGTGGTGGACACGCCCGGCTACCGCGCGCTCAACCCGAACGGCCTGGTGCCGACCTTGCAGGACGGCGACTTCACGCTGTGGGAGTCCAACGTCATCGTGCGCTATCTGTGCGCGCAATACGGTGGCGCCACCGGCTGGTACCCCGACGGTGTGCGCCAGCGCTTCGAGGCCGAACGCTGGATGGACTGGCAGCAGACCACCTTGAACCGCGCCGGGGGCCCGGCCTTCTTGCAGTGGATACGCACCCCGGCGCCGCAGCGCGATAGGCAGCTGATCGCGCAGTCGGTGGCGGCCACCGAACCGCTGTTCGGCGCGGTCGATGCGCAACTGGCCCGGCACGCCTTCATGGTCGGCGACACCCCGACCATGGCCGACCTGCCCATCGCCTGCGAGGTGCACCGCTGGTGGGGCTTGCCGCAGCCACGCCCGGCCTGGCCGCACATCGAACGCTGGTACGCCCACTGGCTGGCCCACCCGGCCAGCCGGGGTGTGCTCGACCTGCCTTTGTCCTGAAGAAAGAAGCGCCCATGACCTCCACAACCACAACCGCAACCGCTGCCGCCCGCCGCCCAAGAGCCTTTCAGCAGGTGGACGTGTTCACCACCACACCGTACCGGGGCAATCCGCTGGCGGTGGTGCTGGACGGCTCGGATCTCAGCACCGAGGCCATGCAGCACTTCACCAACTGGACCAACCTCTCGGAGTGCACGTTTCTGCTGCCACCGACCGACGAGGGCCGTGCCGCAGGCGCCGACTACCGGGTGCGCATCTTCTGCCCGGGGCGCGAACTGCCGTTTGCCGGCCACCCCACGCTGGGCAGTTGCCACGCCTGGTTGCAAGCCGGCAGTGTGCCGCGCGCCGAACACGTGGTGCAGGAGTGCGGCGTGGGCCTGGTGCGCATCCGCCGGGACGGCGGCGTCGCCGCCGGGCCGCCCCAAGGCGACGGCTCGCCCCCTCGGGGGGCAGCGACCCGCGCAGCGGCGGAGCGTGGGGGCATTGGTCGGCTCGCGTTCGCCGCGCCGCCGCTCATCAAGAGCGGCCCGCTGGACGAAGCCGACGTGGCCTTGATTGCGCGCGGCCTGGGTGTGGCGCGCAGCGACATCGTGGCCCACAGCTGGTGCAACAACGGGCCGAACTGGCGCGGTGTGATGCTCCGGAGCGCCGACCAGGTGCTGGCGCTGCAACCCGACGGCGCACTGCTCGCCGGGATGGATATCGGGGTCGTGGGTCCGCGCAATCCGGTCGGCGACACGGCGTTTGAAGTGCGCGCCTTCTTCCCCGGAAACGCCGGTCTGGTCGAAGACCCGGTCACCGGCAGCCTGAACGCCGCACTGGCGCAGTGGCTGATCGGCGCGGGTTTGGCGCCCGAGCGCTACGTGGCCGCGCAGGGCGCAGCCTTGCAGCGCGAAGGCCGTGTGCACATCGAGCGCGACGCCGATGGCACGATCTGGGTCGGCGGTTCGTCGGTGGGCTGCATAGAAGGCTCGGTGGTGCTGTAGCACGAAGTCCATGAACCTGGCGCACTGGCGCCGTACCCGCCTATTCAACTGGAGACGCCCATGTCCGACCCGCTCCGCCCCGTTGCCGTCAGCGCCGAACAGCTGCCCCCGCGCAGCAAGCCCTCGAACTACCCCGAGCCCTTCGCCTCGCGCATGGCCGGGCGTGAAAAGCGCGCTCTGGGCGATGTGTTTGGGTTGGCCAACTTCGGTGTCAACCTGACCCGGTTGGCGCCGAACGCGGTGTCCAGCTTGCGCCACGCGCACAGCCGCCAGGATGAATTCATCTACGTGCTGCAAGGCCATCCCACCCTGCACACCGACCATGGCCGCACTCTGCTCGGCCCGGGTGACTGCGCCGGGTTCAAGGCCGGCAGCGGCGACGCACATTGCCTGCGCAACGAAACCGAAGAAACCGTGGTCTACCTGGAAGTGGGCGACCGCACGCCGGGCGACCAGGGCAGCTACCCCGACGACGACCTGCGGGCCGTGATGCTGAACGGCCAATGGGCCTTCCAGCACAAAGACGGTACACCCTACCCATGAACGCCACGAACGCTGCCCTGGACCATCTGGTGATCGCCGCCACCACGCTGGAAGAAGGTGTGGCCTGGTGCGAAAACACGCTGGGTGTCACACCCGGACCCGGTGGCGAACACCCGCTCATGGGCACGCACAACCGCTTGCTGGCGCTGACCGTCCCCGGTGGCGCGCGCGCCTATCTGGAAATCATCGCCATCCAAGCCAGCGCCAAGCCCACGCGCGCAAGCGGCTTGAAGCGCTGGTTCGATCTGGACGACCTGGCGCTGCGCGAGCGCCTGGTGCGCCAGGGGCCAAGCCTCATCCACTGGGTGCTGGGTGTGCCGAACATCGCGACCGCCTGCGCCCGACTCGCCGCGCAGGGCCTGGACCGTGGCAGCGTGCTGCGGGCCAGCCGCGCCACGCCTGCGGGGCTGCTCGAATGGCAGATCAGCGTGCGCGACGATGGTCAGCGCCTCCTGGGTGGTTGCCTGCCGACCCTGATCCAGTGGGGTGCGGTGCATCCGCTGCACACCATGCCCAACAGTGGCCTGGCCCTGCAGGCCTTCGAACTCGCCACGCCCGAACCTGCGGCCTTGAACACCGCCCTGGCTGCGCTGGGCGCGCAAGCACTGGCGACGGTGCGCACCGGCCCCGCCGCCCTGCGCGCCACGCTGGCCACGCCGCGCGGCACCGTGGTGCTGACCTCTGGAGAACACTGAATGCTCACCCTGCCCGACATCGAAGCCGCCGCCCAAGTGGTGTACCGCGCATTCCCGGCCACGCCGCAATACCGCTGGGCCGGTT
>NZ_JBFJMY010000168.1:0-8545 GCF_041633695.1 Hydrogenophaga sp. | reverse complement strand
CAGCGAAGGGCCGCTCCCGAGCAGGGTCAACCCCCTCGGGGGGCCGCGACCTGCGCGGCGGCGGAGCGTGGAGAAGGCGACCGCAGCGAAGGGCCGCCCCCGAGCAAGGTCAGCCCCCTTGGGGGGCAGCGACCCGCGCAGCGGCGGAGCGTGGGGGCTCTACCTCTCTGCGCCGGAACATGCCATACCCTTCCATGTGCAAGACCTTCTCGCCGTGCTGGTTGAACATTTCCCACACTGTGCGCACCAGACCCACGTCGGGGCGTTTGCTCATGGGGCGCTTTTCGGTGATGGTGTGGCGCAGGTTCAGCGTGTCGCCGGGGAACACCGGTTTTTGCCATTTCAGACTCTCCAGTCCGGGCGATCCGAGGCTGGAGCTTTCACACAGAAAGTTGGTGACCATCAGCCGCATCGCCATGGCGCAGGTGTGCCAACCGCTGGCACACAGGTTGCCAAACACCGATGCCTTGGCGGCTTCGGGGTCGAGGTGAAAGGGCTGCGGGTCGAACTGGCTGGCAAAGGCCACGATCTCTTCGGTCGTGGGCGAGATGCTGCCCAGATCGCGGCTGCTGCCGACTTCCAGGTCTTCCCACCAGTAGCGGATGTGGGGGCTGTTTTCGGGTGTGGTGGCGGTCATCTTCAACGTCCTCCGGATACGTCCAACAAACTCATGGTGGTGTAACTCGCGGCGTCCGACAGCAGCCAGAGAATGGCTTGCGCCACTTCGTCGGCGCTGCCGCCGCGCTGCATGGGCACCAGATGCTGCAAGTCCTTCACGCGATCGGGCAGACCGCCCGATGCGTGGATTTCGGTTTCGATCAGGCCGGGGCGCACCGCGTTGACGCGAATGCCTTCGGCTGCGACTTCCTTGGCCAGACCGATGGTGAAAGCATCGACCGCGCCTTTGGCCGCCGCGTAGTCCACGTACTGCCCCGGCGAGCCCAGGCGCGAAGCCGCGCTGGAGAGGTTGACGATGGCGCCACCCGCACCGCCGTGGCGCGTGCTCATGCGGCGCACAGCCTCGCGTGCGCACAGCATGGAGCCGATCACGTTGATGTCGAACATGCGGCGCCAGCGCGCCACGCTCATTTCATCGATCCGCGCGCTCGCATCCACCACGCCGGCGTTGTTGACCAGGCCGGTGATGCGGCCCAGCTTGGCGTCCACCTTCTCGAACATCTTCAGCACCTGGGCTTCGTCGGCCACATCGGCCTGCACCGTGATCGCGTTGCCCCCTTGTGCGCGGATGCGGCGCACCACCTCGTCGGCGGCCAGTGAATTCGCCGTGTAGTTCACCGCCACCGCCCAGCCTTGTTGGGCGGCCAGCCACGCGGTGGCCGCGCCAATGCCACGGCTGCCACCGGTGACCAAAAGTACCTTGTCCATGCCCTGTCTCCTGCAGAAACCGACGGTGTCGGTTACAACCGTTGTTCTTTTCAGATTACAACAGCCCGAGGAGAGCACATGCGTCACACAGTCGACTATTACTTTGCACCTCAAAGTCCCTGGACTTACCTGGGGCACAGCCGTTTCGTCCAGCTGCTGCGCGAAACGGGCGCGGCGGTGCGGGTGCTGCCCAACGACCTGGGCAAAGTATTCCCGGTGTCGGGCGGGCTGCCGCTGGCCAAACGTGCGCCACAACGCCAAGCCTACCGCCTGCTGGAGTTGCGGCGTTTTGGCGAAGCGCTGGGTGTGCCTTTGAACCCGGAGCCACGCTTTTTTCCGGTGCAGGGCGACGACGCGGCGCGCCTCATCGTGGCGGTGGATCTGGCCGACGGAAGTGAAGCTGCGCTGCGCCTCACGGGTGCCATCACGGCGGCGGTGTGGGCACAAGAGCGCGATATCGCGGACCAGGCCACACTGGCGGCCTTGCTGGCGGAAAATGGCTTGCCCGCCGAACGGTTGAACGATTCGCTGCAGGCAGACACAGAGAAGCGTTACGCTGCGAATACCCAGGCGGCGATCGACGCGGGCGTGTTCGGTGCCCCGAGCTATGTGATCGACGGCGAGATTTTCTGGGGCCAGGACCGCCTGGATTTTGTCGAGCGCCGCCTGAAGGCCTGAGGCCTTTCAGGCGCGCTGTTTTTTTCCACTTCATCAGGAGACACACCATGGGCTATTTCACCGACCTTCAGGCCGATGACGGCTTTTCCTTCCGGGGTTACGTGGCTGAGCCGCTTGTGAATCCCATCGGCGGACTGGTATTGCTGCAGGAAATTTTCGGCGTCAACGACCACATCCGCTCGGTCGCCGACAGCTACGCCGCCGAGGGCTATCTGGTGGTGGCGCCGGCCACCTTCCACCGGGTGAAAGAGGCCGTCGAGCTGGGCTATTCAGAGGACGACATGAAAGAGGGCATGGGCTACAAGGCGGCTGTTGAAGCCTTGCCTGCGCCCGGCGTCTTGCGCGACATCCAGGCCGCGATCGAGCACGCGGCCGAGGGTGGCAACGTGGGCATTTTGGGCTATTGCTGGGGCGGTCTGCTGACCTGGCGCGCCGCTTGCACCCTCGACGGCCTGAGCGCCGCCGTGCCGTATTACGGTGGCGGCATGACCAGCGAGGCCGAAATGGCGCGCGAACCCCGGGTGCCGGTGATGGCGCACTTTGCCGACCACGATGGCTACATCTCCATGGATTCCATCCGCGCGTTCCAGGCGGCTCAGACCGGTGTGGAGGTGCACATTTATGCCGGTCACCATGGCTTCAATTGCGACCAACGCGGCGCTTACAACGCCGAAGCGGCCCAGTTGGCACGCCAGCGCACCAGCGCCTTCCTGGCCAAACACCTGGCCTGAGGTCATGGGTGCGGTGCACCGTGGTGCGCGGGCGACGTCCCGTTGGGCGCGGCTGCGCGGTCTGGCTGCTGCGGTCTGCGCAGGCGTGCTGGCCCACGGCGCAGTTGCGGCCGACTACCAGGGCCCGTTGCTGGACGCCCATTTGCACTACAACCAGGAAGCGTGTGTGCACACGCCAGCCGACGCGGTTTGCCCATTTCCCTTGAGCGATGTGCTGGCGCGCATGCAGCGCAACGGCGTGCGCGCCATCGTGGCCAATTCGCGCCCAAACGACGGAACAGAAGCGCTGGCGGCGGCACAAGCGCAAACCCGCGCCGCCCGCGTGGTGGTGGTGCCGTTTGTGCGGCTCTATCGCAACCGCGCCGATTACAGCAACTGGTTCCGCGACGAGAGCATCTACAGCCTGGTGCAGGCCCAGCTGGAGCGCGGTACGCCCGCCGGCCCTTTTCGGGGCCTGGGCGAATTCCACCTGTACGACAGCGCCAACGCCAACGGACCGGTGGCCAAAAAACTCATGGCTGTGGCCGAAACCCGGCAGCTCGCGGTGCTGGCGCATGTGGACGACGATGCGATCGATCTGCTGATGGCCAACACGCCGTCAAAAGGGCAAAAGCTCCGGCTGATCTGGGCCCACACGGGCATTGGCGGCACACCGCCCGAGCGCGTGGACGCCTTGCTGGCCCGCTACCCCGGCTTGATGGGCGAGTTGTCCTACCGCCCGGGCCTGACATGCGAAGACGGTTTGCTCTGCCCCGCCTGGCGGACCCTGCTGCTCAAGTACCCCGACCGTTTTTTGCTGGGGTCGGACACCTGGGTCAATGCGCGCTGGGAGGTCTACGACGGCTTGATGGCCGGCTACCGCCGCTGGCTGGGTGATTTGCCCGCCGAGGTGGCGCAGGGCATCGCCTGGGGCAACGGCGCGCGCCTGTTTGGTTTGCCTACCACCCCTTGACCCGAAGCCCGACATGATCCAGCTACACCACTACCCCAGCACCGCCAGCATGGTGCCCCACATCCTGCTGGAAGAGCTGGGCCAGCCGTTTGAACTCGTGCTGGTTGATCGCGCGCACCAGGCGCAAAAATCGCCCGCCTACTTGCGCCTCAATCCCAACGGCCTGATTCCCGTGCTCACCGATGGCGATCTGGTCTTGTACGAAACGGCCGCGATCTGCCTGCACCTGTGCGATACCCATCCGGACGCGGGCTTGGCGCCGCCCCTGGGCAGCACCGAGCGTGCGCATTTCTACAAGTGGTTGATGTGGCTCACCAACACCTTGCAAAGCACGCTCATCGTCTACTTTTATCCGGAGCGCTGGGCGGAAGAAGGCCACTTGGAGGGGGTGCAGCAAGTCAAGAGCCACGCCGAGGCGCGGATCAACGGCATGCTCGATCAGCTCGACCAGATGTTGGGTGGACACGGCAACGCCTGGTTCATGGGCGAGACCTATTCCATGCTCGACCCCTATCTGTTCACCCTGTGCCGCTGGACGCGCGGCTTTGCCGGTCGCCCGGCGCGGGACTACGAACACCTGGGTCCGTATTTGTTGCGCATGCTGGCCCGTCCGGCACTGCAACGGGTGTTGCGCCGCGAAAAAATCACCGCGCCGTACTTTTGACGCCGGTGGTTCAGCGGCCCGAGCGTGCCAGGTAGCGCTTGCGCCAGAACAGCACCCCCAGCACACCCGCGATCAAGACCATGGAACCCATGGCCCACCAGAAACCGGTTTGCTGATGGATCAAGGGGATGAACTGGAAGTTCATGCCAAAAATCCCGGCGATCAGGTTCAGCGGCAAGAAGATGGCGGTGAGCGCCGTGAGCGTGCGCATGATGTCGTTGGTGCGGTTGCTCTGGGCCGAAAAATGCATTTGCACCGCCGTTTCGGCGGTTTGCTCCAGCCGGCGCACGTGGTGCACCACCCGCTCAATGTGCTCCATCACATCGCGGCTGCGCACCTTGAGCAAGTCCAGTTCGCGCTGACCGCCCGGCATCTCGCTGGGGTCCCACTCCGCCAGCGCCTCGATCCAGTCTTGTATGGACGAACGCTGGTCTTCGCAGATGCCGTCCAGCTGGTGCAGCGAATTGCGCGCTTCCAGCAAGGATCCCCAGTTGCTGAACCGGGTGGAGGGGTGGAGCAGCTCGGCCTGCCAGTGGTCCAGCTGGGTGGTGAGCTCACGCCGCAGGTCCAGGTAGCCGTCCACCATCTGGTTGACGATGCGCAGCATCAGGTCGGCCGAGCTGGCCGGCAGATGGCTGCCACCCAGCCCGCGCGAGGTGGTCGATGCCTGCGCCAGCAAGCGCGCGGCGTGGTTGGCCAGCACGGCGCAGCCAGCGGGATGCACGGTCAGCAGCACCCGGTCGAACACCGCAAAACCCACCGGGCTGGTGTCGATGCGGCGCAGCACCGGCGGGCCACCGCGCTTCGCAGGCCGCGACAGCGGTGTGCCCGGGTGTGCCATGTCGGTTTCGGTGTGGCCAGCGGCGAGCCGCCTAAACACCAGCAAGTCGTATTGCGAGGTGTAGTCGTAGTGCGAAGGCAGCTGGTTGTTGAGCAGGTCGGAGATGTGCAAATCCACCAGCGACTGCCCGCACAACTGGTGCAGCGTGGCCTGGATATTGCCTTGCTCCAGCTCGAATTCGCGCCGCCCGCAGGCGATCCAGACAAAGCCTTGCGCGGGCAATTGGGCCGGCGCCGCTTCGAACTCGGCGACGTTTTGGCTCTGGATCACGAAGTAGCGCATGGCCCGTCCTTTTGGCGGTTCAGGCTTGCAGCAAGCGCGCCGCGTCGCGCGCGAAATAGGTCAGCACGCCGTCCGCTCCGGCCCGTTTGAAGGCCATCAGGCTCTCCATCATCACCGCGTCGTGGTCGAGCCAGCCGTTCAGCGCTGCGGCCTTGAGCATGGCGTATTCACCGCTGACCTGGTAGGCAAAGGTGGGCACGCGGAATTCGTCTTTCACGCGGCGCACGATGTCGAGATAGGGCATGCCGGGTTTGACCATCACCATGTCGGCACCTTCGGCCAAATCCAGGGCGACTTCGCGCAAAGCCTCGTCGCTGTTGCCCGGGTCCATTTGGTAGACCTTTTTGTCGGCCTTGCCCAGGTTGCCCGCCGAACCCACCGCGTCGCGAAACGGCCCGTAGAAGGCGCTGGCGTATTTGGCGCTGTAGGCCATGATGCGGGTGTGCACCAGGCCTTGGGCTTCCAGTGCGCGGCGGATCGCGCCGATACGCCCGTCCATCATGTCGCTGGGCGCCACCATGTCCACGCCCGCCTGCGCCTGCGTGATGGCCTGCTGCACCAGGATTTCAACGGTGGGGTCGTTCAGGATGTAGTTGTGCCCGTCCAGCACACCGTCTTGGCCGTGGCTGGTGTACGGATCCAGCGCCACATCGGTCATCACGCCGAGCTGGGGAAAACGGGCCTTGAGCTCACGCACCACGCGTGGCACCAGGCCGTTGGGGTTTAGGGCTTCCTGGCCATCCGGCGTTTTGAGCGACTGGTCGATCACAGGGAACAGCGCCATCACCGGAATCCCCAGCGCCACACAGTCCTCGGCCACGGGCAGCAGCAGGTCCAGGCTCAGGCGTTCCACGCCGGGCATGGACGCCACGGCTTCGCGGCGGTCTTGCCCGTCGAGCACAAACACCGGGTAGATCAAGTCGGCAGCACCCAGGCGGTGCTCGCGCACCAGGTCGCGGGTGAAGGCATCCCGGCGCAGGCGCCGGGGACGTGAAAGCGGGTAGGGGGCAGGTGGTCGCATGGGCCTATTGTGGCAAAGTCGGCCGGCCCACGGGGGCCAGGGCCCGTTGTGCCAGCGCAGGCGGCGGGGTGCCGCTGTTGCAAGGCGTAAAAGATACAAGATGATTGAAAATCGCAAGGGTTTGTGTTGAACTCCACGCGAGGACAAAATACTTAAGGGCCGGTCAGCATGGTGACCGGTCTTGGGTGGTATTTTGGGTGCGACCCGTGCCGTGTCTGCGAAGAGGGTCGCCGTTTGAACCCGTTGCCCGCGTGCATTGGGATTGGCTCTTTCGCTTTCTATATTTCATTCCGCCATGCTGAATTCCAAAACAAGCACTGCAAAACCAGCTGCGGTTGATAGGTCGATCGCCCCCAGTGAAGCAGAAAACTGGTCCCTGGAGGACCATTGGCCCGAGCTGGTGGCTTCGCTGGCCGACCAGATCACCGAGGGCGTCAGCGCCTTGCAGGCGAACCTGGACCAGTTGCTGAGCAAGGGGCGCATCTCGGTTTCCGAGCACCGCGCGCTGGGCATCCCGGTCGAGCGCCTGAAGCTGGGTGGCATGAGTGCCCAACAAATCAATCGCTTCTACAACGGGCGTATCCGCCAGTCGCACGAAAAGGTGGACATGTCGGTGCTGGTGGAAGACGTCTTGCAGGAGCGCAAGCAAGAGTTGGGTAGGCTGGGGATCGCCTTGCGGCGCAAACTCAAAGCGGTGGAGGTGTTGATCGACCCCACCGTTGCTCATGCGTTTGTCAACGCGGTGATGGATTGGGGGCTGCCGTTCGGCAGCCGGGTGGATGTCCGCATGGACCTGAATGCCTGGCCCCAGCACGCCCGGTTGCAGGTTCGTGTCTCCAACGACGGCATCCCGCCATCGAGCAAACTCTCCAGCGACAACCTGAGCTGGATGCTGATCCGCCAGATCGCGCTGGCCGCCGGCGGCATCGAGGTGACCCGTGAAACCAACGACGACGGCGTGAGTTTGACCGCCTTGTTCAACCGCACGGTGCAGGCGGTGGATGGCATTTCGGCGGTGGACTTGTCGGACGAACACTCCTCCATGTTCAAGTCGCTCTCGGGCACCTACGTGCTGACGATTTCGCCCAGTTTGCAAATCCGTGCCGATGTGCGCGATGCCCTGCGCGAGATCGGCATCTCTTCCGACAGTGTGGTCGATTTCAAGCAAGCGCGGGATGCCATACAAGGCCGCATGCCCAATCTGATCGTGATCGATTCCGAGATCAAGGACGATGATTTTGAGGACTTCCGGCGCGACCTTCTGCGCGAGGTTTTCGAGTTCCCCTTTGTTGAGATATCGCCCGATGACAGTTCTTTTGACATGTCGGGCTTCGGCGAATTTTCCATGGCCAAGGTGGGTCGCGGCAACATCCGCGAGGCCCTGGGCACCGCTGTGATGTTCGAGTTGGCCAAGATGATGTGACTTATTTTGGAGAAGCCGAAACCACAGGGTGAATGCCTACTTCGTACTTGCAACCCGCTGATGCTCTGATGTAACATCCACCCGGGTTTGCCGCAAGGTGAGCCTCCCGCTTTTCCTCCCTGAGCGGGCGCCTTATGTGTGACAGCAAAAAGGCTTCCTAACCCGGCCCGAAAGGGCCGGGTTTTTTTTGTCCGCTCGGCAACCGCTGGCCGCCCGGTCCGTTCGCAGGCCCTAAACTGGCGCCATGCTCTGGGTCAAGTCCTTCCACATCGTCTTCGTGGCCAGCTGGTTCGCTGGTTTGTTTTACCTGCCACGGCTGTTCGTGAACCTGGCCATGGTGCCGCCTGAAAGCGTGGCCGAGCGCGAACGCTTGCTGCTCATGGCGCGCAAGCTGTTGCGCTTCACCACCCTGCTGGCGGTGCCGGCATTGGGCTTGGGCTTGTGGTTGTGGCTGGGCTACGGTATCGGCCGCGGTGCGGGCAACGGCTGGATGCACGCCAAGTTGGCCATGGTGGTGCTCATCCTGGGCTACCACCACGCCTGCGGACGTTTGCTGCGCCGGTTTGT
>NZ_JBFJMY010000167.1:0-8598 GCF_041633695.1 Hydrogenophaga sp. | reverse complement strand
TGGCGCCGGGCAGGCTGAGCCGTGCCTGGCCGACAAAGCCGCGCGCGCCGATATCGACCCGACCCTGGCTTTCCAGCCGCAGGTCGGCGGCGTCTAGCACCACCTGCTCCACCGCGACCACGCCGCTGGCGCCGGTTTGGGGTAGCCACTGTGCTTGCAGCCGCAGTTCTTTCAGACGCAGACCCTGGTTGCTTCGGGCGGCGGCGCGACCCGCCAACCGGACTGCGGGCAGGATGCTGGCCTGGATTTGAACGCCTTGCGGGGTGGTGGGCATCGAGCGCGCGGCCACGGTCGCGTCCAGCCCCATGGCGTTCAAGCTGCTCCAGAGCAGGGCGGGGTCCAGGCCGGGCGCTTGCAATTCGCCCTCCCAGGCGGCGGGTGTCTGGCCGTCGGCGGGCTGGAAAGCGCCCGACGCCCGCAGTTCGGACGCGCCTATGCGGGCCGTGAGGCGGGGCAGCAGCCAGCGCAGGCCACGCTGCTCCAGCTCGGCGTCGAGCTGGCTGAAGGGCAGGCGCTGCTGGTCCAGCGGTCCGCTGGCGCTGTTGCTCAGGTGGGCGCTGGCCTGCCAGGCACCGCCCTGGGGTTGGGCTTGCAGCGTGCCCGAGAGTGCGGTGAGCGGGGCCTGGGGCCAGAGCAGGGCCAGGTTCAGCTGGTGGGCTGTGGCATCGACCTGTTCCACCGGCTGCGCCGCCCAGGGACGCAGGCGGGCGGTGGCCACCAGGGTGGGGCTGGCGCCAGCCGCGCTGTCCGTCGGCAGCACCTGGGCCGTAGCGTCCAGCGTGGCACTGCCACCGGCCAGGGTGCCCAGCACCTGGGCCGAGGCCAACAAGCGCAGGTTCTCGCCGCCGGGCACGGCGGCTTGCAACTCGCCCTGGGCCGAGAGCTTGAGCGGCATGGGTGCTTGTGCGCCCACCACGGCCTGCAAACGGTAGCGGCCTTGCGCGAGCTGCAGCGCGTCCAGCGTGAGCTGGTGCGCGGCATCGATACCCGGCACCAAGCCTTGGCTGGGCGGCGTGTCGGTGTCGACCACGCCATAGCGGTACAGGCCTTTGGCCTGGCTGAGCGTGAGCGGCGAGGCCCCTTCGAGCACCAGGCGGTCCACCGCCCAGGGCAAGGTGATGGCGATGGGCAGCGTGAGCGATTCCAGCGGCACGGTGGGCGAGGGCGGGCGTTGGTCGTTCACCCGCAACTCGGCAATGACCAGTTCGTCGATCTGCACGCCTTTGCCGCGCAACAGGTTCAGCAGCAGGCGCGCGCTCCAGCGCAGGCGCACCGCCTGGGCGTCCACTTCCAGGCCGGGTTGCGTCCAGCGCAGCTGCGCGATGTCGCCGCCCGCGCTCAAGCTGCCTTGCACGCCGCTGGCCTGCAGGCGCCCGGCTTCTGGCGGCTGGTCCTCGGTCCACGCTTGTGCCCAGGTCAGTGCCTGGGCCAGCGAGCCGGGCGTGGCGCTCCACCACCACAGCACCAGGCTGGCGGCCAGCAGCAAGGCGATCAGCGCACCCGGCAACCACAGGCCCAACCAGCCCACGGCCCGAGCTGCGCGCACCGTGCCCTGCCATGCCGCGCGCAGCGGCCTGCGCGGTGGCCGGGGCATGGGTGTGAAACCTTCGTCTGCGGGGTCGGTCATCGGCGGCTCAGAAGGTGAACCCGACGTTGAGGTGCAGGCGCAGGCGTTTGGATTTCAGGCCGTAGGCCAGGTCCACCTGCAGGGGGCCTACCGGGCTGTTGTAGCGCAGCCCCGTGCCCACGCCCAGGCGCGGGCGCAGCTCGCCGGGTTGGTCGGCCACGGCGCCGGCGTCGACAAACAGCACGCTTTCAAACGGTGTGCGCACGCCGTTGCGGTACAGCGGCCGTTGCCATTCCAGGATGGCCACGGCCAGATAGCGCCCGGGCGACAC
Source organism: Hydrogenophaga sp. (assembly GCF_041633695.1). GTDB lineage: Bacteria > Pseudomonadota > Gammaproteobacteria > Burkholderiales > Burkholderiaceae_C > Hydrogenophaga. The sequence goes on along the minus strand of NZ_JBFJMY010000167.1, from coordinate 6,700 downwards.
GCCGCCGTCGGCCTGGGGCAGGCCGATGTCGCGCAGGCCGTAGCCACGCACCGAGTTGTCGCCACCGGTCAGGAACAGCTGGGTTTCCGGGATCGGCGCGTCTTTCTGCGCCCACACCGCGCCGACTTCCAGGCGCAAGGCCAGGCGCCCGGCGTTGCTGGTGGTGGCTGCAGCCGGCTTGGCTTCGCCCAGCGCCGCAGCGGTGGTTTGCGCGTCATAGGGCTGGTCCGAGGCGATGGGCCAATAGCCCAGCCAGCGCAGGCGGGTGCGAAAGAACGGGCGGCGGATCGGCACCAGGGTGCTGCCCACGCCCAGCTCCACACCCAGACCGTGGCCGCTGTTGGGCTGCAGCAGGTTGTCGAACCGGCGCCGGGTCCAGGCGTAGTTGGCCGACAGCGCCGACTCGCCCACGCCGGTGCCCAGGGTCGCGTCCAGCGAATTTTCCGACAAGGCACGGTCGTACTGGAGGAAGAAGCTGCGGTCCAGGTTGGTGGTGTCCTGCGACTGGCCCAACCGCAGCCGCTGGCTGGTGGTGGTGTCGTAGCCGTCGATCTGGCGTGCGGTTTGCGCGCCCGTGATCCAGCGCCAACCCTGCGTGTCCACCGGCCGGCTCCAGTCGGTGCTGAGCAACTGGTCGTCGCGTTCGATCAACAGCTTGCTCACCGCGCGCCAGCGCGAGCCCAGCATGCGGTGGTTGGTGTGTTCGACCGAGAGGCGCGGCCCGCTGTCGGTGCTGGCGCCTATGCCCAGCACCAGTTTCTGGCGCAGGCTTTCGCGCACCTGGACCACCACCGGGGCGACCTGGCTGTCGGCGCCCGGCTCCACGTACACGAACACCGAGTCGTAATAGCCGGTTTCCGCGATGCGTTGCTGCGCTTCTTGCAGGTGGGCCAGGTTGTAGTCGCTGCCCGGCACCAGGCCCGAGAGCCGCACCAGGTTGTTGGCGGTCGCCTCGTCGTAGCGTTCGGCGCCTTGCACCCGCACATCGCCGATCCGCACCGGCGCGCCCGAGTCGAACTCCACCGCCAGGCGGGCGCTGTGGGTCACCGGGTTGATGTCGGCCAGGCTGCCGTCGATGCGGCCTGCGGGATAGCGCAAGGCGGTGAGCTGGCGCAGCGCGGCGGATTTGGCACTGTCCCAGTCGGCCTGGGTGAAGCGGTCACCCACCTGCAGGGTGAAGGCGGCCTGGATGTCTGCGCGCTGGGCGGCGGTTTCCGGCCGGTCGGCGATGTCGCCGCGAAAAGCAACGATGACGTGCTCGACCCGGGTGAGTGGGCCGGGATCGACCCGCAGACGCACCGTGCCCAGCGGGCTCTGCGCGTCTGGCGACAAGCCCAGCAGTTCCACTTCGGGGTTGAAGTGTCCCAGCGTGCCCAGCAAGTCGCCCAGGTTGTCGGGCGCTTTTTCCAGCAGGCGGTTCAACTCGTTGGCGTCCAGATCGGCCAATTGGCGAAAGCGCTGCAGCTCCATGTGGCGCAGCAGGAATTCGCGCAGCTCTTTGGGTTCGGTCTGCAGCTCGATGTTGAAGCGGGGGCTGGATGCTGCAGCCGGGTCGGCGTCGTCGACGGGCGTTGGCGTTGAGGCTGCGGGGCTGGCCGGGGGCGTGGTGGCAGCGCTAGCGGCTTCGGCGGCTGGTCGTGGTTGGGCCAGGGCCAGCGCCGCTGGAAGCAGCGCGCACGCCAGCAAAGACCACCGCGCCCATTGGGCACGGTGCAGAACAAAAGGATTCATGCAACGGTTATTTCGAGAGCAGCCTCATGGTGTCTTCCAGCCCCTTCAAAGTCAGCGGAAACATGCGCTGACCCATGAGTTGCTGAACCACACTGATGCTCTGTCGATACTGCCACACGCCCTGAGGTTCCGGGTTGATCCAGGCGAATTTTGGAAAAGCGTGGGTGAGCCGCTGCAGCCACTCGGCGCCCGCCTCTTCGTTGTTGTATTCCACGCTGCCGCCGGGTTGCAGAATTTCGTAGGGACTCATGGTGGCGTCGCCCACGAAGATCAGCTTGTAGTCCTTGTTGTACTTGCGGATGATGTCCCAGGTGGGGAATTTTTCGGCGTAGCGGCGCCGGTTGTTCTTCCACATGAAGTCGTAGACGCAGTTGTGGAAATAATAAAAATCCAGGTGCTTGAATTCGGTCTTGGTGGCCGAAAACAATTCTTCCACGCGCTGGATGTGGTCGTCCATGGTGCCGCCCACGTCCATCAGCAGCAGCACCTTCACGTTGTTGTGGCGCTCCGGGATCATCTTGATGTCCAGGTAGCCCGCGTTGGCGGCGGTGGAGCGGATGGTGTCCGGCAGATCCAGCTCAAAATCGTTGCCTTCGCGCGCGAACTTGCGCAAGCGGCGCAGCGCGACCTTGATGTTGCGCGTGCCCAGCTCCTGGGTGTCGTCGTAGTCCTTGTAGGCGCGTTGGTCCCACACCTTCACCGCCGTCTTGTTGCCGCCCTTGCCGCCGATGCGGATGCCCTGCGGGTTCTGACCCCCATGGCCAAAAGGCGAGGTGCCGCCGGTGCCAATCCACTTGCTGCCGCCTTCGTGCCGCTCTTTCTGCTCCTCCAGCCGTTTTTTGAGCGTTTCCATCAGCTCGTCCCAGTCCATCTTGGGCGCGTTGGCTTTTTGCTCTTCGGACAGGATGCGTTCCATCTCCTGGCGCAACCAGTCGGCGGGAATCGGTTTGGTGAAGTCGGCGATCATCTCCACGCCCTTGAAATAGGCGGCGAAGGCGCGGTCGAACTTGTCGAAGTGTTTTTCGTCCTTCACCAGCGCGGTGCGGCTGAGAAAGTAGAAGTCGTCCATCGAACAGGCATCGGGGTTGGTCGGCCCGACCACGTTGGCCTCCAGCGCTTCCAGCAAGGTGAGGTATTCCTTGACGGACACCGACAGCTTGGCCGAGCGCAAGGTGTAGAAGAAGTCGATCAGCATGGTGATCTCCTAGGTTGGGGCGTGCAAGGTCTGCAGATACAGCAGCTGCGCCCGGGCTTCCGGCCATTCGCCGGCGCGCATGCTGTACATCACCGTGTCGCGCACGGTGCCGTCGCGGCGCAGGGCGTGGCCACGGATCACGCCGTCTTTTTGGGCGCCCAGGCGTTCAATGGCCTGCTGCGACGCAAAGTTGAAGTTGTCGGTGCGCCAACCCACCACCTGGCAGCCCAGGGTGTCGAATGCGTGGCCCATCATGAGCAGCTTGCAGCTGGTGTTGATGTGGCTGCGTTGCACGCTTTTGGCGTACCAGGTGTAGCCGATTTCCACCCGTTTCACGGCGGGCAGGATGTCGTGGAAGCTGGTGCTGCCCAGTACTTTGCCACTGGTTTCTTCGGTCACGGCGAAGGCGAAGCGGTGGCCTTCGCCACGCATCTGCAGGGCGGACTCGATATAGGCCCGCGTCTGTTGCGGTTCCGGCACCGAGGTGATGCGCAGCTTCCAAAGCTCGCCGTCGGCCGCTGCGGCGCGCAGCCCGTCTTCGTGCTCGAACGACAAGGGCACCAGGGCCAGGCCGTTGGCGCGCAGGGTGACGGGTTCGACAAAGGCCATCGCGCGTCCGCTCAGCGGTTCCGTTGGTTCATGAACACCAGTTTTTCGAACAAGGTTGTGTCTTGTTCGTTCTTGAGCAAAGCCCCCACCAGCGGCGGGATGCTGACCTTGCTGTCGGCGCTTTGCAGCGCTTCGAGCGGGATGTCTTCGGCCATCAGCAGCTTGAGCCAGTCGAGCAATTCGCTGGTGCTGGGCTTCTTTTTCAGACCGGGCAGGTTGCGCACGTCGTAGAAGGTTTTCATGGCTGCGGTGAGCAGCTCTTTCTTCAGCTTGGGAAAGTGCACGTCCACGATGCGCTGCATGGTCTCGGCGTCTGGGAACTTGATGTAGTGGAAGAAGCAGCGGCGCAAGAACGCGTCGGGCAGCTCCTTTTCGTTGTTCGAGGTGATGAAGACCAGCGGGCGGTGCTTGGCACGCACCATTTCGCGGGTTTCGTAGCAATAGAACTCCATGCGGTCGATTTCACGCAGCAAGTCGTTGGGAAATTCGATGTCGGCCTTGTCGATCTCGTCGATCAGCAGCACCACCGGCTCGTCGGCGGTGAAGGCTTGCCACAACACGCCTTTGACGATGTAGTTGTGGATGTCCTTGACGCGCTCACCGCCGTCGAGGTCCGACAGCTGCGAGTCGCGCAGACGCGATACCGCGTCGTACTCGTACAAACCTTGTTGCGCCTTGGTGGTGCTTTTGATGTGCCACTGCAGCAGCGGCATTTTCAGCGCCAGTGCCACTTCCTCGGCCAGCATGGTCTTGCCGGTGCCGGGCTCGCCCTTGATGAGCAGAGGGCGCTTGAGCGTGCTGGCGGCGTTCACGGCCAGCATCAGGTCCGGCGTGGCGACGTAGTTTTCGGAGCCTTGGAATTTCATGGAGGGGCTTTCTTTCGAGCGGGTAAACAGCCAGCGAAACCAGCACGCCGAAGCGACTGGGTGCGCGGTTTCGCGATAGGGTGAATGGTTGCGACCGAAACGCGGGTCTTCAATAAGCAGGGCAATAAGCAGGGGCCGATGGTCGAGTCTATATAATCGGACGTTGATTTTTATCAAACGCCCATCTCATTGTGCTTGCAAAATGAACCAACTGTTGTCGCCCATCTTCCGTACCGTTGTCGCCCTTGTGACGCTCTCCGCCGCAGCCCTATCGGCCAACGCGCAAGGCATTGCCGGCGATGTGAAGGCCGGTGAGACCAAAGCAGCCATGTGCATCGGCTGCCACGGTATCGTGGGGTACCAGAACAGCTTTCCCGAAATCCACAAAGTGCCCAAGATTTCGGGCCAATCGGACAAGTACATCATCGCGGCCCTCACCGCCTACAAGAAGGGCGACCGCCGACACCCGACCATGCGCGGTATCGCCGCTTCGCTGAGCGAGCAGGACATGGCCGACCTCGCCGCCTACTACGCCTCGCACGCCGACGCCACGCTGCCGGAAACCGCCCAGGCGGGCAATGCCGCGGTGACGGCACTGGTCGAAAAGGGTGCCTGCCTGTCTTGCCACGGGGCCAACTTCAGCAAACCGCTCGACCCGAGCTATCCCAAGCTCGCTGGCCAGCACGCCGATTACCTGTACGTGGCGCTCAAGGCCTATACCGTTGAAGGCAACCAGTACGTGGGCCGATCCAACGGCGTGATGGGTGGCATAGCCAAGCAGTTCAGCCACAACGAAATGCGCGAACTGGCCAAGTACCTGTCCACCCTGGACAGCGAACTCAAAGTGGTGCCGCAGCCGCGCTTTCGCTGAAAGCCCGCGCACCCCGCCAAAAAGCCGCTCCTGGAGCGGCTTTTTTCTTGTGGCAAGTGGCCCGCAACACCCGGCAACGCCGGGGTGTTTTGTGCGATCCGCGTCCAGGGCCCATGGCGGGAACGCATAAACTCGACGCTCTATGCAACCGAACACCACCACCCCGGATGCCCAGTCGGTCGCCATCGACCTGGGCGACCGCAGCTACCGCATCGAGATCGGCGCGGGCTTGCTCGGCGAACCCGGCAGCTATGCCGGCTTGCCCAGCACCGCCACGGCCTTGATCGTGACCAATACCACCGTGGCGCCGCTGTACGCGCAAGCCTTGCAACGGGTCTTGAGCCCCTTGTATGGGCGGGTACTGTGTCTGGAGTTGCCCGATGGCGAGTCTTATAAGACCTGGGATTCCTTGAATCTGATTTTCGACGCGCTGCTCTCCAACGGCTGCGACCGCAAGACCGTGCTGTACGCGCTGGGCGGCGGCGTGGTCGGCGACATGACCGGCTTTGCGGCGGCCAGCTACATGCGTGGGGTACCGTTTGTGCAGGTGCCCACCACGTTGCTGGCGCAGGTGGATTCTTCGGTGGGCGGCAAGACCGCGATCAACCATCCTCTGGGCAAGAACATGATCGGGGCTTTCTACCAGCCCCTGCGGGTGGTCTGCGATCTGGACACGCTCAAGAGCCTGCCCCCGCGCGAACTCAGCGCCGGACTGGCCGAGGTCATCAAATACGGGCCGATTGCCGACATGGCGTTTCTCGATTGGATCGAAGAGCACATGGACGCGCTGCGCGCCTGCGATCCGCAGGCCATGGCGCATGCGGTCAAGCGCAGTTGCGAGATCAAAGCCCATGTGGTGGGCTTGGACGAGCGCGAGTCGGGTCTGCGCGCGGTGCTGAATTTCGGTCACACCTTTGGCCACGCGATCGAAGCCGGCATGGGATATGGCCAGTGGTTGCACGGCGAGGCGGTGGGCTGCGGCATGGTGATGGCGGCGCGCTTGTCGCAAGCCCTGGGCCTGGTGGATGCCGCCTTTGTGGCCCGGCTGAAAGCGCTGGTCGAACGCGCTGGCCTGCCCACGCTGGCCCCGGTGCTCGATGCCCAGCGCAACAGCGCGCGCTATCTGGATCTGATGCGGGTGGATAAAAAAGCGGAAGCGGGTGCAATCAAGTTCGTGCTGATCGACGGGCCCGGCCGTGCCGTGGTGCGAGCGGCACCCGACGCCATGGTGGTGCGTGTGATCGAAGAGAGTTGTGCGGGCTGACGGGCCAGCGGTGGCGCCGGTGCCGCTGGGCACGAACGCCGCGCTCGCACCCTATGCCAGCGACCCCGCGCGCAGCCGGGGACGGCGCTTCGCCGAGCCCGAGGCGCCGACGCGCACCGCGTTCCAGCGCGACCGCGACCGGGTCATCCATTCCACCGCCTTTC
>NZ_JBFJMY010000166.1:0-8605 GCF_041633695.1 Hydrogenophaga sp. | reverse complement strand
TGGCGGTGTCTTTGCGCATCGGGGCCATTGAATCGGTGCTGCATTCGTGGTTGATTCCCTGGATCGAGAAGTTGCGCCGCGAAAACCCGGCGCTGGAGCTCGAACTCTCTGTGGACACGACCCCCATTCTGGTGGACCAGATCAACCGGGGCACGCTGGACCTGGTGTTCGCCGCCATGCCTGCATCCGCCGACGGCGTGCGCACCCAGGCGTTGCCGTCCATGGAGATGGTGTTCATCGGCAGCGCACACGTGCACCGCAAGCGCCGCTACACCCTGGCGGCGCTGGGCGAGCTGGAGATACTGACCTTCCAGCGCGGTTCGCAGCCCCATGTCACCTTGATCGACATGTTTCGGCAAGCCCAGGTGGAGCCGCGCCGGGTGCACACGATTTCTTCCATCTCGGCCATGGCCCAACTGGTGCAAGGCGGCTTCGGCGTGGCCACGCTGCCGCTGCAGGCGGTGCAAGGGCCGCTCACCTTTCCCAATCTCAAACCGCTGGCATGCGACACGCTTTTGCAGCCACTGCCCATACACGCCAGCTACCGCACCGACCCTTCTTCGCTGGCGGTGAACATTCTGGTCGATTCTGCGCTGGCCTTTGTCAAAACACTGGACGAACCGCGAACGCGCAAGGCCAAACGCTCGGGTCATTGAATCGGGTCGTCGAAATCGAGCATCGAAAAAATCGATGAACTAAGCAAAAAAACTTTTGTTTGACCCTGTGGATTTGCAACCCAATAATGCACAGCAGCTTGTCCCTCTGGACGGCGCTCACCCGAAGGAGTGGCTGTGGTTCCGGTTCTTGATTCAACGCGGCATGTGCTGGCGCCAAACGGTGTCCATGAACTGGGCGAGGTGCGTGCGCAGATCCGCCAGGGTCTTTGGACCGCACACACCAGCGGCCTGGCCCGGGACCACGTGCAAGGCAATGTGGTGATCTTGCCGGAGGCCCAGGCCGGTGATTTTTTGCGCTTCTGCCAGCGCAACCGCAAACCCTGCCCCCTGCTGGCGGTGTCGGAACCGGGGCAGAACATGCTGCCCTCGCTGGGGCAAGACATCAACATCTGCACCGATGTGCCGCGTTACCGGGTCTGGCACCGGGGTGAACTGGTGGATGAGCCCACCGACATCAGCGCACTGTGGCGCGACGACCTGGTGAGCTTCGTGATCGGTTGTTCGTTCTCGTTCGAGCAGGCCTTGCTCGACGACGGCCTGCCCTTGCGCCACATCGAACAGGGGCGCAACGTCGCCATGTACCGCAGCAACTTGCAGACCGAAGCGGCAGGACCGTTTGGCGGGCCGGTGGTGGTGTCCATGCGGCCCATGCGCGCTGCTGCGGCGATCCGGGCGATCCAGATCACCTCGCGCTTTTCCGAGGTGCACGGTGCGCCGCTGCACATAGGCGATCCTTCGCTGATTGGTATCACCGATCTCAGCCGTCCCGACTACGGCGACGCGGTAGACGTGATGCCCGATGAACTGCCGGTGTTCTGGGCCTGTGGTGTCACGCCGCAGGCCGCGATCCAGCAGGCGCGCCCCGAGTTCTGCATCACCCACGCCCCGGGTGCCATGTTGATCACCGACCTTTTCAACCACCAACTCGCCAGTTTTTAACCAGGAGCTCCCGATGAAAAAACTCATGTTTTGCGCAACCGCCATGGCCCTGTCCGGGCTCGTTCAGGCCCAGACCAAGTGGGACTTGCCCACCGGTTACGGCGCCAATACCTTCCAGACCCAGAACGTGCAGCAGTTTGCCGATGAGGTGGACAAGCTCAGCGGCGGCAAGCTCAAGATCACGCTGCACCCGGGTGGCTCGCTGTTCAAGCAGCCCGAAATCAAGCGCGCGATCCAGGGCGGTCTGGCGCCAGCGGGCGAGTTCATCATTTCTGGCTTGGCGAACGAGAACCCGCTTTTTGGCGTGGACTCGATCCCGTTCCTGGCCACCAGCTACGCGGACGCCAAGCGCCTGTATGAAGCGGCCAAACCGGTGCAGGCCAAGGTGTTGGCCGGGCAGGGGGTGAAGATGTTGTTCTCGGTGCCGTGGCCCGGCCAGTCGCTGTATTCGGTCAAACCCGTCAACAGCGCGGACGATTTCAAAGGCACCAAGATGCGCGCCTACAACCCGGCCACCACCAAGATCGCGCAGTTGTTGGGTGCTTCACCGGTGACGATCCAACTGCCCGAACTGGGCCAGGCCCTGGCCACCGGGGCGGCGAACAACTTCCTGACCTCCAGCGCCAGCGGTGCCGACGGCAAGCTGTACGAGCAGACCAAATTCTTCTACCCGGTCAACGGCTGGCTGCCGCGCAACGTGACCGCCGTGAGCCAGAAGGCGTTTGACGAACTGGACAAGGCCACGCAAGACGCGGTGCTGAAAGCCGCTGCCGCCGCCGAGCAACGCGGCTGGCAGGCCAGCGAAAAGGTGGACAGCGATTCGATCAAAATCCTGGCGGCCAACGGCATGACCATCGCCCAGCCATCGGACAGCGTGCGCAAGGCCTTGATGGCGATCGGCGAAACCATGACCGCGGAATGGTTGGCCTCGGCCGGCGCCGACGGCAAGAGCATCATCGACGCCTACCGCAAGTAAGCGTGCCCGCCCGGGGCGGGGGCGTGGTCGACCGGCCACCCCCTGTTCTGCAACATCTCCGAACCCATTTGCTGGAGTCGTCCATGGACAAGCTCGCCCAGAATTTTTACAAAACGCTGCTGGTCCTGGCCTGCGTGTCGCTGGTCGCGGCGCTCTTGTCCATCACGCTCAACATCGCGACCCGGTTGGTGGACGGCTGGACCATCTCGGGGCTGGACGGCTACGCCGGTTATTCGATTGCGGCGGCGCTCTTTCTGGCCCTGCCATCGGCGTTCAAGAGCGGCGACCACATCCGCGTCACCTTGGCGCTGCAGGACGCCCGGCCACGCCTCAAGGCGGTGCTGGAGTACTGGAGCCTGGGTGTGGGCCTGTTGTTGTCGCTGTACCTGGCCTGGTTCGCCTGCCGCCTGGTCTGGCTCTCGTTCAGCTTCCACGACGTGGCCGCCACCGGCGACGCCACGCCGCTGTGGATTCCGCAACTGAGCATGGCTTTGGGTTGCATCGGCTTTGTGGTGGCCATGGCGCATGCCCTGGTGGCCCGGCTGCGCGGTGTCGCCTTTTTCGCCCCGGTGTCGCCAGACGCCGCGCGGGCCGAATGAATTCCACCAGGACGCATCATGGAAATCGTATTGGCCCTGGGCCTGGTGGTGTTGCTGTTCGTGATCCTGGGCTCCGGCGTCTGGATCGGTATGTCTTTGTTGGCGGTGGGTCTGGTGGCGATGGAGTTCGTGAGCTCGCGGCCCGTGGGCGACAGCATGGTGCTCACGATCTGGGGCTCCACGTCCAGCTGGACCTTGACCGCATTGCCCCTGTTTCTGTGGATGGGTGAAATCCTGTTCCGCACCAAGCTGTCGGCGAACATGTTCAAGGGCCTGGCGCCCTGGTTCAACCACTTGCCGGGGCGGTTGCTGCACGTGAACGTGATCGGCAGCACCATTTTTGCGGCGGTCTCGGGTTCGTCGGCGGCCACCTGCGCCACCATCGGCAAGATCTCTTTGCCCGAACTCCAGCGCCGTGGTTATCCGGAGTCCATGGCCTTGGGCACGCTGGCGGGGGCGGCCACACTGGGGCTGTTGATCCCGCCTTCCATCATCATGATCGTGTACGGTGTGGCGGCCGACGTGTCGATCGCCAAACTGTTCATCGGCGGTGTGTTGCCGGGTCTGCTGCTGGCCACGCTGTTCATGGGCTACATCGTGGTCTGGGCCTTGTTCCACAAAGACCAGGTACCGGCGGCCGATGCCGACATGGGGCTGGGCCAGAAAATCTACGCCGCGCGCCACCTGATCCCGGTGGTGGTGCTGATCGGCGTGGTGCTGGGGTCCATCTACTCCGGTGTGGCCACCGCCACCGAAGCCGCTGCGATCGGGGTGCTGGGTTCGCTGGTACTGGCCGCCGTCGAGGGCAGCATGAGCTGGGCGTCCTTCAAAGAGGGCGTGGCTGCGGCCTGCCGGGTGTACTGCATGATCGGCCTGATCCTGGCGGGTGCCGCCTTTCTCACACTGGCCATGGGCTTTGTCGGCTTGCCGCGCCACTTGGCCGAGTTTGTGGGTTCGCTGCACCTGTCGCCTTTGGCTCTGGTGTTGTCGCTCACGGTATTTTTCTTGTTGCTGGGCTGCTTTCTGGACGGCATCTCCATGGTGGTGCTGACCATTGGCGTGCTGCTGCCCACGGTGCAGGCCGCTGGGCTGGACTTGATCTGGTTCGGTGTTTTCGTGGTGCTGGTGGTCGAGATCGCGCAAATCACACCGCCGGTGGGCTTGAATCTGTTCGTGTTGCAAGGCTTGACCAAGCACGAGATCACCTACATCGCACGCACCGTGACGCCCATGTTTCTGCTGATGTTGGTCGCCATCCTGCTGATCTATTTTTTCCCCGAAGTGGTGCTGTGGCTGCCGGGCCAGATGTAGCACCGGCGCTGCTGCGTGCAAATCCGGGTGGGCCGACCCGCGCCGCGCACGCAATACCCTTCTTTTAAAAACGCGTTCGCTGCGGGCCACAAGGCCAGCGCAGGCGTGCGCCCCGTCCACACTGTTATGGGTTATTCAATATGCAAGACACACCAACTCCTTTGAGCACCAAGCGCTGGCAATTCTGGATCGACCGGGGCGGCACATTCACCGATGTGGTGGCCAAGCGACCCGATGGTTCGCTGATCACGCACAAGCTGTTGTCGGAGAACCCCGAGCAATACAAAGACGCGGCGGTGGCCGGTATCCGCCACCTGCTGGATTTGCATCCAGGCGAAGCGGTCACGCCCGAGCGGGTGGCCTGCGTGAAGATGGGCACCACCGTGGCCACCAACGCCTTGCTGGAACGCAAGGGCGAGCCCACGCTGCTGGTGACCACGCAGGGCTTTCGCGACGCGCTGCGCATCGGCTACCAGAACCGCCCGCGCCTGTTTGACCGCCACATCGTCTTGCCCGAGCTGCTCTACAACCGGGTGATCGAAGCGCAAGAACGCATGGGTGCGCACGGCGACGTGGTGCAGGCGCTGGACGAGGCGCATCTGCGCGAGCGCCTGTGGGCCGCGTTCGATGCCGGTTTGCGCAGCGTGGCCATCGTCTTCATGCACGGTTACCGCTACAGCGCACACGAGGCCGCCGCCGCCAAGCTGGCGCGCGAAGTGGGCTTCACCCAGGTGAGCACCTCGTTTGAAACCAGCCCGATGATGAAGTTCGTGAGCCGGGGCGATACCACCGTGGTCGACGCCTACCTCTCACCCATCTTGCGCCGCTACGTGGACCAGGTCTCGGCCGAAATGCCGGGTGTGCCCTTGTTCTTCATGCAATCCTCCGGCGGCCTCACCGATGCGCAGGTGTTCCAGGGCAAGGACGCAATTCTGTCCGGCCCCGCCGGTGGCATCGTGGGCATGGCGCGCACGGCGGAGCTGGCGTTTGCCGGTTCGTCCTCGGCCTTGAGCGGTCGTGCCAAGGTGATCGGTTTCGACATGGGGGGCACGTCGACCGATGTGTCGCATTACGCGGGCGAGTTTGAGCGCGAGTTCGAAACCCAGGTGGCCGGTGTGCGCATGCGCGCACCCATGATGAGCATCCACACCGTAGCGGCAGGCGGCGGCTCGGTGTTGTCTTACGACGGTGCGCGCTTTCGCGTCGGCCCCGAGAGTGCGGGCGCGAATCCGGGTCCGGCCAGCTACCGGCGAGGTGGGCCCTTGGCCGTGACCGACGCCAACGTGATGCTGGGCAAGATCCAGCCGCGCCATTTCCCCAGCGTGTTCGGCCACGCGGCCAACCAGCCGCTGGACGCCGAAGCGGTGCGCGAGCAGTTCCATGCGCTGGCACAACAGGTGGGCCGCACGCCCGAAGCGGTGGCCGAAGGCTTTGTGCAGATCGCGGTGCAGCAAATGGCGAATGCGATCAAAAAAATCTCGGTGGCCCGGGGTTACGACGTGACGCGCTACACCTTGCAATGTTTTGGCGGGGCCGGCGGGCAACACGCCTGCCTGGTGGCCGATGCCCTGGGCATGACGCGGGTGCTGGTGCACCCCCTGGCCGGCGTGCTCAGCGCCTACGGCATGGGCTTGGCCGACCAGAACGTGATCCGTGAACAAGCGGTGGAGCTGCCCCTGCAGGCCGATGCGGTGCCCGAGATCGATGCGGCTTTGCAGCGCCTGGCTGAAGCTGCACGGACCGAGCTGCTGCGGCAGGTGGCGGACGCCGGCGCCATGGCCATGCACCGCCGGGTGCACGTGCGCTACGAGGGCAGCGACGCCGCCCTGGTGGTGGCGTATCCGCTGGGGTCGGGTCGCGCCGACGATGCGATCACGGTCATTCGGCAGGGCTTCGAGGCCGCCTATCGGCAGCGCTTCGCGTTCCTGATGCAGGGCAAGGGCCTGGTGGTGGAGGCGGTATCGGTCGAGGCGGTGTTGCCGGGCGACGCACCGGCCGAGCCTGTGCAGGTGTTGCACCCGGTGCGCGAAGTGCCCCGGCGCGAAACCGTGCGCCTGTATTCGGGTGGCGCCTGGTTCGACGCCGCGCTGGTGGTGCGCGAAGACATGCGCGCAGGCGACCTGGTGCCGGGGCCGGCGATCATTGCCGAGAAAAATGCCACCACGGTGATCGAGCCGGGCTGGCAGGCCAGCCTCACCGCGCTCGATCACCTGGTGTTGGAGCGCACCAGCGCGCGCGTGGCGACGTACGCAGCGGGCACCACGGCCGACCCGGTGTTGCTGGAGGTGTTCAACAACCTGTTCATGAACATCGCCGAGCAAATGGGTTTGCAGCTGCAGAACACCGCGTACTCGGTCAACATCAAAGAGCGGCTCGATTTCAGCTGCGCGCTGTTCGACGCCCAGGGCCACTTGATCGCCAACGCGCCCCACATGCCGGTGCACCTGGGCAGCATGGGCGAGAGCATCAAAACGGTGATCCGCGAAAACGCGTCCAGCATGCAGCGCGGCGACGTGTATGTGTTGAACGACCCCTACCACGGCGGTACCCACTTGCCCGACATCACCGTCATCACCCCGGTGTATCTGGGTACGGCGGAGCGGCCCGATTTTTATGTGGGTTCGCGCGGCCACCACGCCGATGTGGGCGGCACCACGCCGGGCTCCATGCCACCGTTCTCGACGCGGATCGAAGAAGAGGGCGTGCAGATCAACAACTTCAAACTGGTGGATGCGGGCGTCTTGCGCGAAGCCGAGATGGTGGCGCTGCTCAGTGGCCATGGCGCGGTGGAATCTTCGCCAGGGAAGAGCGGCGAAGTCGCAGGGGCAGGAAGCGCCGGGGCAAAAGTCTACCCCTCGCGCAATCCCCAGCAGAACCTGGCCGACCTCAAGGCGCAGATCGCGGCCAATCACAAGGGCGTGCAGGAACTGGGCAAGATGGTTGACCTGTTCGGTCTGGACGTGGTGCAGGCCTACATGGGCCACGTCCAGGACAACGCCGAAGAATCGGTGCGGCGCGTGATCACCCGCTTGAAGAACGGCGAGTTCACGCTCCCGCTCGACAACGGTGCGCAGATCCAGGTGGCGGTGCGGGTCAACGCCACCGAGCGCAGCGCCGAGATCGACTTCACCGGTACCAGCGCGCAACAGACCAACAACTTCAACGCACCCACGGCGGTGTGCATGGCGGCGGTGCTGTATGCGTTTCGCTCGCTGGTGGACGACGACATTCCGCTCAACGCGGGATGCCTCAAACCGCTCAAGGTCGTCATCCCGCCCGGTTCCATGCTCAACCCGCACCCGCCCGCGTCGGTGGTGGCGGGCAACGTCGAGACCTCCACCTGCATCACCAACGCCTTGATGGGCGCGCTCGGTGTGATGGCCGGGTCGCAGCCGACCATGAACAACTTCACCTTCGGCAACCAGACCCACCAGTACTACGAAACCATTTCGGGTGGCAGCGGTGCGGGCGGCTTGTTCGGCGAGCGCGGCGAGTTGGTGAGTGGCTTTCCCGGAACCAGCGTGGTGCAAACCCACATGACCAACTCGCGCCTCACCGATCCGGAGATTCTGGAGTTCCGCTTTCCGGTGCGCCTGCTCGGCTACGCGATCCGCAAAGGTTCTGGTGGTGCCGGGCGGTGGGCGGGCGGTGACGGCGGCGTGCGCCGCGTCATGTTCCTGGAACCCATGACCGCCAGCATCCTGTCCAACGGCCGCATCTACCCCGCCTTTGGTATGGCCGGTGGCCAGGCGGGCGCACCCGGCATCAACCGCGTGGTGCGCAGCAACGGCCAGACAGAAGCCGTGGCGCACATCGGTCAAGTGGATATGCAGGCTGGCGACGTGTTCGAAATCCACACGCCTGGCGGTGGAGGGTATGAATCTCCCCCCGCGCCGCCTTCGGCGTTACCTCTCTGAGGGGGCGGCACTGGTGGCCCGGCAAAGCCGGTTCCACGGTGTCCTGGGTCAACATCCCTTCTGCTGCGTGAAGTGGCTTCAGGCCAGCAGGCTATGGAACCGCCGTTCGCCAAGCTCAGCACGGGCCGCAGGCGGCGCGGGGGGATGCTTTTCTACAGCTCTTCGACCCGCCTCGCCGGGTAGCTG
>NZ_JBFJMY010000165.1:0-8792 GCF_041633695.1 Hydrogenophaga sp. | reverse complement strand
TTCTGCAAATCGGCGGCAAAGGTGTCCAGGGATTCCGCAAAGTACACCGAGAAGCCGGTGGCCAGCCAACCGTGTTCCACCAGCACCCGCTCCACCACGTGGGCCAGCGGCAGATAGGACAGCATGCGGTCTTCGGCGTTCATCTGGGTGCGCTGGATGCCGGCCTGTATCGCCCAGGCGAAATTGCCAAAGCTGTGCATCACGCCCTTGGGCATGCCGGTGGTGCCCGAGGTGTAGATCAGGGTGGCGAGTTCGTCGGCCGCCCGCACCGGATTGCCTTGCAGAGCTGGGGTGCGCTGGCAGATGGCGTCCCATCCTTCCATGTTCTGGATCGCGTCGGCGGGCGACAGCGGGTAGCTGATGCAAGGCAGGTCGGGTGGCACACCGGCTTTCATGCTCTCCCAGCCGTCGAGCTTGCCGATGAAGCAGGCCCGGGCTTCGCTGTGCGTGAGAATTTGCTTCACGGTGTCGGCGGCCAGGGTGGGGTACAGCGGCACCGACACATGGCCCGCCATCCAGATCGCGAGATCGCTCATCAGCCACCAGGCGCAGTTCTTGGACAAGATGGCCACCTTGGACCCGGGCTCCCAGCCCTGGGCCTGCAGGTGCGCGGCCATGCGGCGCACCTGATCGGCCACCTGGGTCCAGGTGAAGGTCTGCACCGTGCCGTCGCCCATGGGCTGCGTCAAGGTGATCTGGGTGGCCGCGCTCTGCTCAAAATGGTAGAGGCGTTGCAAGCTCAGCACATCGGTTGCGTTGGATGTCATTGGCGGGTCTCCGTCTGGTTCTGGGGTACTCGTCCCAATCTAACCAGTCCTGGCCAATCGTCCCAGTGGGTTTTCCCTTTGCCTTCCCGGCCGGGTCCGGCAGGCGCGCACCGTCAGGCGGGCCGCGTCGCCGGGGTTTTGGTGCGCCCGAACAGGCTGTGCACCTGGGCCCGTATCCACTGGTGGGCCGAATCCTGCGCGGTGCTGGCGTGCCAGACCAGCCGCACCTCGTAGCGGGGCGCGGCGGCGCGCGGCAACTCCCACACGCGCAGATCCAGGCGTTCGCACACATTGGCGGCGTACATCTGCGGCACGATGGTGAGCAGGTCGGTGTGCAGGGCCAGCTCGGGCAGGGCGCCAAAGTGCCTTGCGCGCAGCACGATGCGGTCGGCCAGCTTCATGCGCACCAGCATCTGTTCCACGCTGCCATGGAAGGTGGCCGTGGGTGAGGCCACCACCAGCGAACTTTCCGCCAGCTGGCGCGCGCTCAAGGTGCGCCCCGCCTTGCCCGAGGCCGGGCGCCAGCGGCTGGAGGTCATGGCCACGTACTGCTCGCTGAACAGCAGCTCGGAGCGCACGCCCCGGTGGCTGGGCTGCAGGATGCCGATGGCGAAATCGATCTCGCGCGATTCCAGGGCGGCGGGCACGTCGTTCGCGGCCACGGACACGTTGGTCAAGTGGGCGTTGGGTGCGTAGCGGCGCAGCGCGATGGCCAGCGGCGGCAGAAACATCATCTCGCCCAGATCGGACAAGGACAGGCGCCAGCGCATGTCGCTGTGCGCCGGATCAAATTCGTCGCGCGCCGTGACCGCCGTCTCCAGCAGGCGCAACTGGGTTTGCACTTCCGGCGCCAGCCGTTCACACAAGCGCGTCGGCTTCAAGCCCGTTGGTGAGCGCACAAACAGCTCGTCGTTGAAATAGTCGCGCAGCCGGGCCAGCGCGTTGCTGGTGGCGGGCTGAGAGAGCGCGATCGCCTTGCCAGCGGCCGTCACCGAGCCGGTGCGGTGGATGGCGGCCAGCACCCGCAGCAGGTTGAGATCGAGTTGTCGGAAGTTCATGAAAACGGATGGCAGTGGGCTTCAGGGTTTACCCACATTATCCATCTCGTGAATGAGCCACATCCAAACAAGCCATTTGCCATATGGGTCTGCGGCACCTAGATTCGCTGCACATCACAAAGGAGACAGGCTCTTGGAGCGTTCATTCCACACCGAAATCGAAGCGCTGAAGTTGGGCGCAGGCGAAACCTTCCACGGCGAAGGCATCCTGGCGGTGACCAAAGCGCTGCTGCAATCGGGCGTCACCTACGTCGGTGGCTATCAGGGCTCGCCGATCTCGCACCTGCTGGACGTGATGGTGCAGTCGCGCGACTACCTCGACGAACTCGGTGTGCATGTGGAGGCCTGCACCAACGAGAGCTCGGCGGCGGCCATGTTGGCGACATCCATCATGTACCCGGTGCGCGGCGCCGTCACATGGAAATCGGTGGTGGGTACCAATGTCGCATCCGACGCCTTGTCCAACCTGGCATCGCCCGGTGTGATGGGCGGCGCCTTGATCGTGGTTGGCGAAGACTACGGCGAAGGCGCCAGCGTGATCCAGGAGCGCACGCATGCCTTTGCACTCAAGTCGGCCTTGTGGCTGCTGGACCCACGGCCCAATTTGCCCAGCATCGTGCATTTGACGGAAAAGGCCTTTGAGCTGTCCGAGGCTTCGAACACGCCGGTGATGATGGAGTTGCGCATCCGCACCTGCCATGTGCAGGGCAGCTTCACCACCAGCGACAACATCGCGCCGGCCATTTCGGGTCGGCACCTGCAGCAAGACGCGGCGGCATTCAGCTACGACCGCCTCTCGCATCCGCCCGCCACCTTTCGCCACGAGAAGCTGAAATACGAGGTGCGCATGCCGGCGGCGAGGCGTTTCATCGAAGAGCACAAGCTCAACGAGTTGTTCGAGGGCGAGCACGCCTCGGTGGGCCTGATTCTCCAGGGTGGCCTGTACAACACCGTCATCCGAGCGCTGCAAGAAGCGGGCTTGGCCGATGCCATGGGCAACAGCCGCGTGCCCTTGCTGGTGCTCAATGTGGTCTATCCCTTGCTGCCGCAGCAGATCACCGATTTCTGCGCGGGCAAGCGCGCTGTGCTGGTGGTGGAAGAGGGGCAGCCAGAATTCATCGAGCAAGACATTGCCACCTTGTTGCGCCGCGCCGATGTGTCCACCCGCTTGCATGGCAAGGACTTGTTGCCCATGGGCGGCGAATACACCGCCGAGTTGCTGCTCAAAGGCTTGTTGGGGTTTCTGGCCCAGCACCTGCCGGCATTCGACGCCACCGCCGGCACCGCCTATGGTGCCGAGCTGGCCACCGTGCGCGAGCATGCCGCGGTTGAACTCGGTGGTGGCGTGCCGGCGCGCCCCCCCAACTTCTGCACCGGCTGCCCGGAGCGCCCGGTGTTCGCCGCACTCAAACTGGTGGAGCGCGAGGTGGGCAAGCTGCACATCTCCACCGACATCGGCTGCCACTCCTTCGCCACCTTTGAGCCGTTCTCGTTCGGCAACTCCATCCTCGGCTACGGCATGAGCATGGCGTCGAGCGCGGCGGTGAAGAACTTCTCGGCCAAACGTCCCATTGCCATCATGGGCGACGGTGGCTTCTGGCACAACGGTTTGCTCTCGGGTGTGAGTTCGACCTTGCTCAACCAGGGCGACGGCATCCTGGTGATCATGAAGAACGGCTACACCTCGGCCACCGGCACGCAGGAGACCATGTCCACACCGGCCTCTGATGCGCGCATGCTGGCCGAGGGCGCCAGCGCCACGGTCAACGAGTTGACCATCGAGAACACGCTCAAGGGCATGGGCGTGCAATGGATGAAGACCGTGCACAACTACCGCGTGAGCCGGGTGCGCGACGTGTTGAAGGAAGCCATCAACTCGCCATTCAAAGGGCTCAAGGTGGTGATCGCCGAGGGCGAATGCCAGCTGGAGCGCCAACGCCGCCTGAAACCCATTCTGGCGCGCCGCCTCAAGGCCGGTCTGCGCAGTGTGCGCACCCGCTACGGCGTGGACGAAGACACCTGCACCGGCGACCACTCGTGTGTCCGCCTCTCGGGCTGTCCCACGCTCACGGTGAAACCCTCGGGCGATCCGCTGCGGCGCGAACCGGTGGCGCACGTGACCAATGGCTGCGTGGGCTGTGGCCTGTGTGGTGAGGTGGCCGACGCGGCGGTGTTGTGCCCCTCGTTCCACAAGATCGAGATCGTCACCCACCCCAGCGTGTGGGACCGCCTGACCGATCGCCTGAACCGTTTTTTCATCGGCCTGTTGCAACCGGCCTGACACCTGATTCCCATGAGCGCTCCAACCAAACCCTATTGCATCCTGATCGCCGCACTCGGTGGCGAAGGCGGCGGTGTGCTGGCCGACTGGCTGGTGCAGTGCGCCCGCGACAGCCAGCTGCCGGTGCAGGCCACCTCGGTGCCGGGCGTGGCCCAGCGCACCGGCGCCACCAGCTATTACATCGAGCTGTTGCGCCAGCCCTTGCCGCCTGGCTCGGGCACGCCGGTGTTCGCGCTCACGCCCGTGCCCGGCTGTGTGGACGTGGTGGTGGCCAGCGAACTGCTGGAAGCCGCCCGCATGATCGAACGCGGGTTCGTGAACAGCCGCACCAGCTTGCTGGCATCGACCCACCGCGTCTACACCACGTTGGAAAAAATGCACATGGCCGATGGCCGGCAAGATCCACAGCGCCTGATCGCCGCGGCCCGTGCGCTGGCACGGCAGGCGGTGTTGTTCGACATGGAAACCCTGACCGCACAAGCGGGCACGGTGGTGTCGGCCGTCATGTTCGGTGCCCTGTCGGGTGCCGGGGTGTTGCCCTGGTCGCGCGAGGTTTGCGAAACCGTGATCCGCGCCTCGGGTCGGGGCGTGTCGGCCAGCCTGGCGGGCTTTGCTGCCGCCTTTGATGCGGCGGGTCAACCCCAAGCAGAAGACCAACAGGTTTCACCCGACGCGCAGCAGGTGTTGAGCGACGCGGCCTTGCCGGCACCGTTGGCACAGGCGTGGCGCGAGCAGATACGGCCTTGGCCGGTGCCGGTGCAGTTGCTGGCCGCCCACGGCGCTTTGCGCTGCCGCGATTTCCAGCACGATGCCTATGCCAGCGATTTTCTGCACCGGGTTCAGCGCCTGGTCTCGGCGAGCGCCTACGACGCCAGCGAGGCATTGGAGGAGGCGGTGCGCCACCTGGCCTTGTGGATGTGCTTCGAGGACGTGATCCGCGTGGCCGACCTGAAGACGCGGCGCAGCCGCTTCCAGCGTGTGCGAACCGAAGCACAGGCCCGTGCGGACGACATCGTGCGCGTGACCGAACACTTCAAACCCGGTATCGACGAGGTTGCTGCCGTGCTGCCCAAGGCGCTGGGCGCCCGGTTGATGGCCTTGGCCACGCGCCGGGGCTGGCTGGGCAAGGCGCATGTGGGTTTGCACATCCGCTCCACCAGCTTGTGGGGTTATTTGATGCTGCGCTTTCTGGCCCGCTTGCGCCCGTTGCGGCCACGCTCGCTGCGCTACACGCAAGAGCACGAGGCCATGGCGGTCTGGTTGCAGGCGATGTGCCAGCTGTTGCCGGCATCGCCTGCGCTGGCGCTGCAGGTGGCGGGCATGCCCCAGGTGCTCAAAGGTTATGGCGACACCCAGGTGCGTGGCCGCCTGAACTACGCGCGCCTGTGGGCCGTTCATGTGGTGCCAGCCTTGTTGGGCGACATGGATCTGACCGCAGCGGCCAGCGCGCTGAAGCAGGCCTTGGCGGCCACGCTGGCCGACCCCGAAGGCAAGCTCAACGCCGGGCACCGCCCGCAGGGCAACACCCATCCCGTCTTCTGGGCCAGCGTTGCGCCCGGATCCGGTTCCCCCGTTCCATGAAGACCGCCTCACGACGGTCCGTTTGATTCCACCAAAACCACAGGAGACTTTGAATGAATACCCGAATCCCTTCCGTTGCACGTGCCGTCGCCGGCGCCGTTTTCTTGCTGGGCGCACTGGGCGCCCAGGCACAGGACAAGCCCGTTGAACTGAAATTTGCGCACTGGCTGCCGGCCATGCATCCCTTGGCGAAAACCGGTTTCGAGCCCTGGGCACAGTCGGTGGAGGCGGCATCCAAGGGCTCGATCAAGATCGCCTTTTTCCCGGCCCAGCAACTCGGCAAGGCCGCCGACCACTACGACATGGCGCGCGACGGCATTGCCGACGTGGCCTGGATCAACCCCGGTTACCAGGCCGGTCGTTTCCCCATGATCGCAGCGGGCGAACTGCCGTTTCTGATTGCCAAACCCGGCCCCGGATCGGCGGCGCTGGACCACTGGTACCGCAGCTACGCGGCCAAGGAGATGAGCGATGTGAAGGTCTGCTTCGTGCACGTGCACGTGGGCACCATCCATTCCAAGACGCCGATCACCGACCCGGCCCAGCTCAAGGGCATGAAGATCCGTTCCGCCAACGGCACGGTGGCGCAGACCATGACGCTGCTGGGCGCGACCAACGTGCAGGTATCTGCACCCGAATCGCGCGATGCGCTGGAAAAAGGCGTGGCCGACGCCATCACCTTCCCTTGGAATTCCATCGTCAGCTTCGGCATCGACAAAGCGGTGAAGTACCACACCGACATGCGCTTGTACGCGTCCGACTTCGCCTGGGTGATGAACAAGGACTGGTACAACAAACTGGCGGCCGGGCAGAAGAAGGTCATGGACGACCACTGCAACAACGACTGGGCCGCCAAGGTCGGCGCTGCCTGGGGCGATGACGAAGACGCCGGGCAACAGAAGCTGGAGAAGATGGCTGGCCACACCATTGTGAAGATCACGCCGGCACAGCTCGACGGCTGGAAGAAAGCCACCGAACCGGTGTACACGCAATGGACGGTGGGCGCCGACAAGGTGGGCGTCAACGGCAAGCAGGCGCTGGACGAACTCCAGCGTGAACTGGCCACCCGCAAAGCCGCCAACTGATGAAGCGTCTGCTGTCGGCCACCGAGACGGTGGCCGCTCTGTTCCTGCTGCTGATCGCGGTGCTCACGGCAGGCAATGTGCTGCTGCGCGACGTGTTCAGCGTGCAGATTCCCGACTGGTTCGATGGCTCGCGCATGCTGCAAGGCATCGCCCTGTTCTGGGGCTTTGCGCTGGCCACCTACTACGGCAGCCACATCTGCGTGGACTTGCTGTGGGAACACCTGCAGGCCCGCAACCAGCGACGGCTGGATTTGTTGGCCACAGCGGTGACAGCCGCTTTTCTGCTGCCGGTGGCGTGGATGACCTGGGTGAAGGTGGCCGGTACGGGCAGCCAGGGCACCATGGACCTGCGCCTGCCGCTGCAGTGGTTTTACGCCGTGGCGGCGCTGGGCGCCTGCGTGGCGGCGGCGTTGGCGCTGGTGCGCCTGAAGCAGTTGTGGAGCGGAAACGCGGCCAGCCCCGATGCCATAGCCAGTGAATCTGGAGCCATGCATGGATCGTGATCTGGTGGCCCTGTTGGGCTTCGTGGGCATGTTCGCCCTGATGGCTGTGCGTGTGCCGATCGGTGTGGCCATGGGCATTGCCGGCATCGGCGGCTTTGCGGCTTTGACCGGCTTGTCGCCCGCGCTCAACCTGCTGGGCAACGTGCCCTTGTCGGTGGTCACGGACTACAACCTCAGCGTGATCCCGATGTTCATTCTGATGGGCGCGTTCGCCTCGCATTCGGGCATGAGCACCGAACTGTTCGTGGCGGGACGGGCCTGGTTCGGACACCGGCGTGGTGGCCTGGCCCTGGCCACCGTGGCGGCCTGCGGCGGCTTTTCGGCCATCAATGGCTCGTCGGTGGCCACAGCGGCGACCATGACCCAGGTGGCCTTGCCCGAGATGCGACGTGCCGGCTACGACCAGGGATTTTCGGCCGGACTGATTGCCGCCGGTGGCACGCTGGGCATCATGATCCCGCCCTCGGTGATCATGGTGCTGTACGGCATCATGACCGAGACCGACATCACCAAGCTGTTCGCGGCGGGCATTGTGCCGGGCATCATGGCACTGCTGTTCTACAGCGCGGTGGTGGGTGTCATGAGCTGGGTCCGGCCCGATTCCATGCCGCGTGGTGCGCGCCACGGCTGGGGCGAGCGCATGGCCTCGCTGCGCGAACTCTGGGCGGTGCTGCTGCTGTTCGTGTTCGTGTTGGGCGGCATCTACGGTGGGCTCTTCACCGTGCAAGAGGCTGCGGGCGTGGGGGCTGTGGGTACGCTGGTGATCGGTGTGGTGCGCGGGCGCCTGCGCTGGCCGCAGATCAAGGCGGCGCTGATCTCGGCGCTGCGCGTGTCCTCGGCCATCATGCTGATCGTGGTCGGTGCCTACCTGTTCGGCTACTTTCTCACCATCACCCAGTTCACGCAGAAGGCGGTGGAAATTTTGGTGCACTTGCCGGTGGGCGCCTATGGTGTGCTTGCGCTCATCATGGTCGGCTATCTGATATTGGGTGCGGTGATGGACGAACTGGCCATGATCTTGCTCACCGTGCCCATCGTCTTCCCGGCCATGATGCAGCTCGGGTTCGATCCGGTCTGGTTTGGCGTGATCGTGGTCATGGCGGTGACGCTGGGCATGATCTGCCCGCCGGTGGGCATGAACGTGTTCGTGATCAATTCCATCGCCCGCGACGTGCCCCTGGGCGCGATCTACCGTGGCACCATGCCCTTTATCGCGGTGGATCTGTTGCGGCTGGTGATCCTGTGCGCCTTCCCGGCCATCTCGCTGTGGCTACCGAACATGGTGCGCTAGCGACGACCGGTGTTCATGCCCCAGGCGGTATGCTTGTGGGCATGAACACCTCCACACTTGAAACCCTGGAACTGCTCACCGGTGGCGACCCCGCAGCGACCGCCGTGGCCAGCATCGTCGTGCTGCACGGCCTGGGCGCCGATGGCAACGACTTCGTGCCCATCGCGCAAGAGCTGGACCTGTCGGCCATTGGTCCGGTGCGCTTTGTTTTTCCCAGCGCCCCGGT
>NZ_JBFJMY010000164.1:0-8812 GCF_041633695.1 Hydrogenophaga sp. | reverse complement strand
GTTGTCCGTCATCGCCCCCACCGTGGGCGCCGCATAGGTGGGCACCAGCGCCACGCTCACCCGCATGCGCTGGTTCAGCCGCTGCGCCACTTCGTGCACGTAGCGGCCCACTCCACCCAGCACCAGCGGCGGGTACTCGGATGTGAGCAAAAGGCAGTGGGTGCTCATTCGATCGGCTTCGTCGGCGGCGGCACCGGCCCGGCCTGCACCGCCTGGGTGCGCTCGATGCGCTTCAGCAGTTGTTCCAGGTTGCGCTGCGAGTTGCCAAAGTCGGCAAAAACGATGGTGAGGATGATGGCCAGCACCGCCAGCAGCAGGTTGCGGGCAGACTCCCGCATGCGCAGCATCTCCATCGAGGCGTGGGTGGTGCGGTCTTGCAACTGCTTCTCCAGCATCCGGTGCACCAGGTCCCGCGCCACCGGCAGACGCAGGCCTTCGAGGTTGGCCGCCAGCAGATGCCGGGCCGCAGGCCGGGTCTGCCAGGGCAGCGTGAGCTGGAGGAACCACCTGCCGAACGCGGCTTCGTGCACTTCGCGCAGGGTTTCTTCAAAGGTGGCGGTGTAGACCAGGGCCGGCATGGCCAGGTAGCGCAAAGGCGGGTATTCGGGCAGCAGGTCGTAGTGCGGGTAGCGATCAGCGCCGGGCTCGACGCTGAATGGCATGGCCGCCAGCACCGGCGCCTCGGGCACAAACCAGTCCCGGTGCGTGGCGTGCACATCCGACGGGTAGGGCAACGACACCGACAACATGCCGCCCGGCTGGTGGTAGAGCCGGAAAAATGCCGCCGAACCCCAAGCCTCGGGCAACATCCTGTTTGCCACGTCCTGGTCCACGCCACGCGCGTGCTGGAACAGCAAGCGGTAGAGGTTGAGCTTCACATCGGGTGTGGGCGCTTTCACGTGTTCCGGCTGGTCGCAGATCAACGAGGTGTAGATGTAGCGCGAAACCCCCAGCGCGTTGCGCCGATGATTGGCCGCACCACGCAACACCCGGGACAGCTCGCCCAGTCCACCCATCAAATGGCTTTCGCGCTCGCTCAGTTGGTAAACCTGCGCCAGAAATGCGGCCACGTTCTCCACCGCTCCACTGCGTGGATCGTCCAGATCGATCTGCAGCGCCGAAAACGCAAACGCGATGTGCAAGGTGGAAATGCCCAGGCGCTTGTCCTCGATCAAGGTCCAGTCGCTCCAGATCTCGGGCAGGTCCGCGCTGGGCTGGAAGCGGGCCGAAAGCAGGTGCTCCACGCGCAGGGAGGCGGCGTAAAACCCGTTCAGGCAAAAGGCCAGCGCGCAGCGGTGGGCGCGCTCGATGTGTTGCGACCACGCCGGCGTGCGCCGATCACCGGCGAGCCGGCGCAGGCGCAGGGTATTGATATCGAAGCTTTTGGAACTGAACACCGCGCTGGCGTACACCTGGGCCATACCGTCCTCGCCTTCATCGAAATGCGATTGTCGCGCTTCAAACCACACCCGGACCAGCCCATACCCGCCGCCGGGCCCTGCCGCCCTGTGTGCCACGGCAGCTGATTACACTCAGACAACCCCGTTGCTGTCCATGAACCCACAAGACTATGTCCAACAAAAAGCCGCTGCCTCGGGCAGCAGCTTTTATTACGCGTTTCTTTTCTTGCCCACCGAGCGGCGCGCCGCCATCACCGCGTTTTACGCATTCTGCCGCGAGGTGGACGATGTGGTCGATGAAGTGAGCGATCCCGGCGTGGCCACCACCAAGCTGGCCTGGTGGCGCCGCGAAGTGGCGCAGGCCTTTGCCGGCTCGCCCAGCCACCCGGTGCTGCTGGCCCTGGTACCACACCGTGCCGCCTTCGGCATCGAAGCGCGGCATCTGCTGGCCGTGATCGACGGCTGCCAGATGGACCTGGACCAGAACCGCTACCTCGACTTTCCCAACCTGCAGCGCTACTGCCACCTGGTGGCGGGCGAAGTGGGTGAGGTGGCGGCGCGCATTTTTGGCCAGACGCAAGAACAGACCACCGCCTATGCCCACCGCCTGGGGCTGGCGCTCCAGCTCACCAACATCATCCGCGACGTGGGTGAAGACGCGGTGCGCGGGCGCATCTACCTGCCGGTGAACGAACTGCAACGCTTCGACGTGAAGGCACACGAGCTGCTCAAGCGCGGTACCGCAACGGGCGCGGACGCCGCCGATTTCCAGCAGCGTTTTGGCGCACTCATGGCCTTTCAGTGCGAGCGCGCATTGGCCACCTACGACGAGGCCTTGGCGCTCCTGCCCGAAGCCGACCGGCGCGCACAAAAACCCGGCTTGATGATGGCCAGCATTTACCGCACCCTGTTGCGCGAGATCGCCACCGAGCCGATGCTGGTGCTCACGCGGCGCGTGGGCCTGACGCCCTTGCGCAAGCTGTGGCTGGCCTGGAAGGTGCAAGCGCTTGGACGGCTTTAACACCACCTCCGACCTCCAGAACGGCGCCTGTGCCGCCTGGTGGCGCCGCTGCGCGGCCCGGGGCCTAACATGAAGATCGCCATCGTCGGCGGTGGCTGGGCCGGCATGGCGGCTGCGGTGGAGCTGGCCGGCGCCCACCACGACATCACGGTGTTCGAAGCCACACGCACCCTGGGTGGGCGCGCCCGCGCACTGGACGTGGAATTGCCCGATGGCACGCCCATCACGCTGGACAACGGGCAGCACCTGCTGATCGGCGCCTACACCGAGACCCTGGCCTTGATGCAGCGCGTGGGCATGCCCCCGGCGCAATCGCTGCTGCGCCTGCCGCTGTCGCTGGCCTTTTCGGACGGCTCGGGTCTGCAAACACCGAGCTGGGCAGCGGGCTGGCCCGCCCCACTCGATGCGGTGGCGGCCATCGCCACCGCCACCGGCTGGAGCTGGCGCGAACGGCTGGCGCTGGTGCGGACATCGCTGGCCTGGCAACGCGCGGGTTTTGTCTGCGCCCCCCAGCTCAGCGTGGCGGCCTTGTGCGCGGGCCTGCCTCAGCGCGTGCGCGACGAACTGATCGAACCGCTGTGTGTGTCGGCGCTGAACACGGCCATGGCCGACGCCAGCGCGCAGGTGTTTTTGCGGGTCTGGCAAGACGCTTTGCTGGGCCAGGGGTTTGAAGCGTTTTCGGCCTCCAGCATGTTGCTGCCGCACACCGATTTGTCGGCCTTGTTTCCCGAAGCCGCCGCGCGCTGGTTGCTGGCCCACCACGAAGCCCATGCGCGCCTGCTGCTGGGTACCCGCATCCAGGGCCTGCACAACGACGGCACGCGGTGGCGGCTGCACGGTGAGGGCATTGGCGAAGAAGGGGGCGACATCAGCCAGCCTTACGACCAGGTGATCTGGGCCACGGCGGCCAGCCCCGCCGCGCTGGTGGCACAAGCCGCTGCCGCCGATCCCCGCACGCAAGCCGCACACGGGCCCGAGCTGGCCGACTGGGCGGCCGCAGCAGCTGCACTGGATTTCACCGCCATCACCACGGTCTACGCCTGGGGCAACGGTGCCCACCTGCGGTCACCCATGCTGGCCTTGCGCCCCTGGCCAGACGCCCAGCGCGCCCCGGCGCAATTCGCGTTTGACCGTGGCCAGCTCAAGCCCAACGACGCGGCCATGCAAGGCGTGTTGGCCTTTGTGGTGAGCAACAGCAGCGGTGAACGCGGCGACTTGCAGGCACGTGTGCTGCAACAAGCGGCCGAACAACTCGACCTGCACCGCTTGCAAGCCTTGCAGACCGTGGTGGAGAAGCGCGCCACCTTTGCCTGCACCCCCGGCCTGCAAAGGCCACCCATGGCCATGGCACCCGGTCTGTGGGCCGCTGGCGACTACCTGCAAGGCCCCTACCCCGCCACGCTCGAAAGCGCGGTACGCAGTGGGCGTGCAGCCGCCCAACGGGTGCAGCAACACGCGCCCGGTACACGCTGAATGCCGCCACCCACGGTCGGTCGAAACACGTGCATTTGAGCGGAACCTCTCGCCCCTTTAGACTTCTCAGGGTCTGACCCGTTTTTTTGACCTCGAGTAAAGGAGCTTTTGCGCATGTTTGGAGTAGCCACCGTTCGCCCGTTTTTGATCGCCATCGCCCTGTCCCTGGCCAGTTTGTCGAGTGCCATGGCACAAAGCATGGTCAGCGTGAAAGGCAGTACCCTGAACATGCGTTCCGGGCCCAGTACCAAAACGGAAGTGCTGTGGGAACTGAAGCGGGGCTACCCACTGAAGGTGGTGAAACGCCAGGGCCGGTGGCTGCAGGTGCGCGATTTCGAAGACGACAGCGGCTGGGTGGCGCGCTCGCTCACCGGCAGCACGCCCCACCATGTGGTGAAGTCGCGCATCGCCAATGTGCGCAAAGGCCCCAGCACCCGCACGCGCATCCTGGGCAAGGCCGAGTACGGTGAGTTGTTGCGCACCAAGGAGAAAAAAGGCAAATGGGTGCGCGTACAACGCCCCAATGGCCAGACCGGCTGGATCGCCAAGAGCCTACTCTGGGGCTGGTAGCACACCACCACCCAAAGAAAAAGCGGCGGACCTCTCGGTCCGCCGCTTTTTTTCATGCCCACTTGGTCAAGCCACCGTTTCGGCGCTCGCCTCAGGCACGGGTTCCGGGTTGGGCGGCACGATGGCGCCGATGATGTCGCTCATGCTGATCACACCCAGGTGCTTGCCCTTGGCCGTCACCACGTTGGCAGCCTCTTTGTTGTCCACGCTGAGCTGGCGCGCGGCCTCTTCGATCACCAGGCTGGGGTCCACGTCCGGCCCGTCCACCCGCTCACCGGGCAGCATGAGGGTGCGGCAACGGATCACTCGGCCCCGGTTCACGTCGCGCACAAAGCTCTCGATGTAGTCGTCGGCGGGCTTCAACACGATTTGCTGGCCGGTGCCCTGCTGCACCACTTCGCCGTCGCGCAGAATCGCGATCTTGTCGCCCAGGCGCAAGGCTTCGTCCAGATCGTGGGTGATGAAGACGATGGTCTTGCCGATCTCCTGCTGCAAATCGAGCAACACGCTTTGCATGTCGCTGCGGATCAAGGGATCCAGCGCAGAGAAGGCCTCGTCCATCAGCAAAATGGGCGCGTCGTTGGTGAGCGCACGGGCCAGGCCCACGCGTTGTTGCATGCCGCCCGAGAGCTGGTTGGGGTAGTTGTCTTCGTAGCCTTTCAGGCCCACCCGCTCGATCCAGCGCATGGCGCTTTCGTGGCGTTTCTTGCGCGAAACCCCCTGCACCTGCAAACCGTATTCGGTGTTCTCCAGCACCGTGAAGTGCGGGAACAAGGCGAACTTCTGAAACACCATGGCGGTCTGTTCGCGCCGAAAGCGCAACAGTTCGCCGTGGCTCATCTTCACCACGTCTTGCTCGCCCACCAGCAGCTCGCCCGCCGTGGGGTCGATCAAGCGGTTGATATGGCGGATCAGCGTGCTTTTGCCCGAGCCCGACAAACCCATCACCACCTGGATGCCACCAGCGGGCATGTCGATGTTGATGTCGCGCAGGCCCAGCACATGGCCGTGCTCGTCGCGCAAGACCTGCTTGGTCATGCCCTGCTGCACCGCTTCCAGGTATTTTTCGGGCGTCGGTCCGAAGATCTTGTACAGGTGGCGAATGGAAATACCGACGCTGGACGCGTTGCCGTTGGCTGCGCCCGTGGGCGCGCTGGCCTGCGTTGCTGTTGTTGTCACCGTCGTTGCATCAACCATGGACCACCTCCAGGTGCCGTTGCAGCCGCTTGCCATAGGCCTGCGACACGCGGTCAAAAATAATGGCAATGCCCACAATGGCCAAGCCGTTGAAAACACCCATGGTGAAGTACTGGTTGGAAATGGCTTTCAGCACCGGTTGGCCCAGGCCCTGGACCCCGATCATCGACGCCACCACCACCATCGCCAGCGACAGCATGATGGTCTGGTTCACACCGGCCATGATGGTGGGCAGTGCCAGAGGCAGTTGCACCTTGCTCATCTTCTGCCAGGTTGATGAACCAAAGGCATCGGCGGCCTCCAGCAAATCTGTGTCCACCAGGCGTATGCCCAGGTTGGTGAAGCGGATCACCGGCGGAATGGCGTAGATCACCACCGCGATCAGGCCCGGCACGCGCCCGATGCCCAGCAGCATCACCACCGGAATCAGGTACACGAAGCTGGGCATGGTCTGCATCACGTCCAGCGACGGGTTCACGACGCGCTGCAAGCGGTCCCAGCGGCTCATGGCAATGCCGATGGGCAGCCCCAGGGCCAGCGCGACGACGGTGCACACAAAGATCATCGAGATCGTCTGCATGGTGTCGTCCCACATGCCAAAGAAGCCGATGGCCAGCAAGGTGAGCACGGTGCCGATCACGATCTTGAGGGAACGCGACGCGGCCCAGGCGATCAGCGCGATCGCCGCCACCACAAAAGGCCAGGGCGACTGGGTGAGCAGGCGCTCGGAAAACAGCAGGAAATCGCGCAGGGGGTCGAACAGGCGCTCCAGCGGTTCACCGTATTCGCGGGTGAAGCCGCGAAAGCTGCCGTCGATGGCACGGCGCAGCGCACTGAGCTGCTCCGAGCCCAGAGAGGGGAATTCATTCAGCCAGGACATGGTTCTCCTTTGCTTGAAAACACAACAGCGGCACAGAACCCGTTCGGGATTCTTGCCGCTGTGAGGAAATGCCCGTGTCGAGGCGACACGGGTGCGACGTGTTCAAACGCGTCGGATCAGAGCGATGCCTTGATCTTTTCAGCCGCTTCTGGGGAAACCCACTGGGTCCAGATTTCGGGCTGGGTCTTGAGGAACTGCACGGCACCGTCGGCACCGGTGGCCTGGTTGTCGCTCATCCAGGACAGCAAGGCGTTGACCGTGTCGTTGCTCCACGCACGCTTGTTCAGGTATTCGACGGCAGGGCCGCCGGCTTTCTGGAAGCGGTCGGTGATGACGGTGTAGACCTCGGCGCGCGCCCAGTCGTTCTTGACCGGATTGTCGCAATCGACCTTGGCGTTACAGGCTTCCCACGCTTCTTTGTCGTGCGGCACGCCAGCGTCCAGCTTGACCATGTCGTACTTGCCGAGAATCGAGGTCGGGGCCCAGTAGTAACCCAGCCAGCCCTGCTTGCGCTCGTTGGCTTTGGCGATCGAGCCATCCAGGCCGGCAGCCGAGCCGGTGTCGAGCAGCACAAAGCCCTTTTCTTTGGCGCCCCAGGCCTTGAAGGCGTTGGCGGTGGAGAGCTGGCAGTTCCAGCCAGCCGGGCAGTTGTGCACGGCGCCCTTGCCCTTGTCTTCCGAAGATGCGAACAGCTCGGGATGCTCCAGCGCATCGTCGATGGTCTTGATGTTCGGATTCGCGTCGATCACGAACTTGGGCACCCACCAGCCTTCGACGCCACCGTCCTTCAGGGACTCGGCGCCGTAATGCAGCGTGCCTTCTTTGATGGCCGCTTCCAGTGGCTGCCGCACCGCGTTGATCCAGGCTTCGGGCGCCACGTCGGGCTGGCCCTTTTCCATCATCGCGGTCATGGTGGGCATGGTGTCGCCAGGCACCAGCTCGACTTCACAGCCATAGCCTTTGGACAACACGATGTTGTCGATGTTGGCCAGCACTTCGGCCGACTGCCAGTTCATGTTGGCCACGGTGACCTTGCCGCAGGCCTGGGCCACTTCGGGGGCGGCAGCGGGCGCGACAACGGGTGCTTCTTCCTTTTTGCCGCAGGCGGCCAGCGCGACCGCCGTGGTCAGGATGGCGAGAGAGAGATGGGGGATTCGGCGCATGGAATGGCTCCTGTTTTTCAGTTGGATGACCCCATCGGCGCACGGCGCCAATAGGATGCGATAGGCAACCCAACAACCTGAAAACCAGAACGACCCTTGCCGCTCATCCAACAGGCTGTTGGATGGAACTTAGCCGCCAATTATACGTTTATTTTCTAGATGTATGTATATTCATCCAGTTTTCCATATAACGGTACGAATGGGTACCTCGGTGCGGCACCGCCTCAATGCCCGTTCAAAGCCTTGGCGGCCACCTGCGCCGGACGCGCCATACAGCGCAAGATCCAATCCCTCGTCAGCGGATGCTCTTGCATGAGCGCACGCGCCGGGCGCGCCCAGTTCAGCACGCTGGCCACGCACAGGTCGGCCACGGTGAAGCGCGCCGCCGCCAGATAGGCCTGGCCATCGGCCTGCTGCTTCTGAAAATGGGCTTCGATCACCCGCAACGGCACCGCCAGCCGCCGTTCGGCGGTCAGGGCCAACTCGGGTTTGCGCCGCGCTTCGGGCATCACCAAACGGTGCATCAGCACGGTCAGCGCATCGGCCTCGACCTCGGTCACGGCCCAGAAACTCCATCGCAAGGCGTCGGCATCTTCCCCCGGCGTGGACGGGCTGATACCCAGGCCATCGGCCCGCCCATGGTGGCGCGCGAGGTAGAGCGCGCAGGCCATGCTCTCCCAGACCACGACCTCACCGCCTTCTGCGTCGGTTCGCGCATCCACCAGCACCGGAATGTGGCCGTTCGGGTTGAGCGCCAGAAAGTCGGGACTGCGGGTGCCACCGCCTTGGTAGCTCGTGGCGACGTGGGTGAAATCCAGACCGAGTTCGGTCGCCGCCCACAAGGGACGCACGGTGCGGGACTCGGGGATGCCGTAAATGGTGAGGCTCATGGTGGCAAAAGCGGTGGTTGAAATTCAGAGCAGATGCCCCGGCGGCGAACCCGGCTTCTGTGCCTGCGCCTGCGCAACACCTTCGGCCAGCGCCAGCAACAGTGCGCCGATCGCCGCCGCCGATTCGGGCGAAGCCAGCATGCCCTCTTCGTCTAGATGGGCACCCAGCAGGGGTATCGACACCGACGCAGCCTCCACAATGCACGCGGCCATGGTGG
>NZ_JBFJMY010000163.1:0-8830 GCF_041633695.1 Hydrogenophaga sp. | reverse complement strand
GCGGCTTCGCGGTACAGAAACTCTTCGGCGTCCTGGCGCGTGATCGTTGTGGTCATGTTGGGCTTCCTTGCTTCCATCAGGGGGTTCAGGGGAAAACGGATCGGCGGCTACACGCCCAGGTGCTGGGCCAGCAGCTCGCCGTTGTTGCGCAGGTCTTTTGAATTCGAGCGTTCGGCGATGTCGCCCCGGCTCATCAGCAGCACCTCACCGCAGGTGTCGAACACGGTTTCCAGGCGCTGGTCCACCACGATGGCGGTCAGGCCGGTCTCGGCGAGCCGCTGGAACAAGCCCACCAGTTCGTCGACGATCTTGGGTGCGAGCCCTTCGGTGGGTTCGTCCAGCAGCAGCAACGAAGGTTGTGTGAGCAGCGCGCGTGCGATTGCCAGCATCTGCTGTTCACCACCGGAGAGCCCACCACCCGGCGCCTTGATGCGTTCGGCCAGGCGCGGGAACATGCCCAGCACATCGTCCAGGCTCCAGCGCTTTTCCCGCTGTGCGCCCAGGCGCTGCGCCAGCTGCAGGTTCTCCAGCACGGAGAGGCTGGCGAAGATGCCCTTGCGGTCGAGCACCAGCGAGATGCCCTGGCGCGACACCTGCATGGCGTCCTGACCGATGATGTTTTTTCCGCGGAATTGCACGGTGCCGGTCGACGGTTTGACCGCACCGGCCAGCGTCTTGAGCAGCGTGGTTTTGCCCACCCCGTTGCGACCAATGATGCCGACGAACGTGCCTTCGGGCACGGTGAAATCGATACCGCCCAGCACGGAAAAGCGCCCGTAGCCAGCGGTGAGTTGGCGCACCTCAAGCATGTGCCGCTCCTTTCAGGTAGGCGTGCTGCACACGGCTGTCTGCCTTCACGGCTTCGGGTGTGCCGTCTGCAATGACCTGCCCCCGCTCCAGCACCACGATGCGGTCGGCGATGCGGTCCACCACGCTCAGGTCGTGCTCCACGATCACCACGGTGAGGCCTTCCAGCAGTTCCATCATGAGATCCAGCACATGGGCGGTTTCGCTCGGGCTCATGCCGGCGGTGGGCTCGTCGAGCAGCACGATACGCGGCTGTGTGGCCAGTGTGATGGCGAGTTCCAGCTGGCGCTGCTCTCCATACGAGAGTTCCTCGGCCAGCGTGTCCACCGGACGGCGGATGTTGACGCGTTCCAGCATGCTGCAGGCCTGCTCGCGCAGCGCGGCGTCGGCGTCGATCGGTGCCCAGGGGTTCCAGTTGCGCGCCTGTTGCGTGGCCTGCAAGCCCAGGCGCACGTTCTGCAGCAGCGAAAGCTGCGGGAAGATATTGGTCTTCTGAAAGCTGCGTCCCACCCCGTGGCGCGCGCGTTTGCCGGCCGAGTCGCGGCTCACGTCGTGTCCATTGACAAGAATGCTACCTTCGCTGAGCGAGAGCCGACCGCTGACGAGATTGAGCAAGGTGGTCTTGCCGGCACCGTTGGGGCCGAGCAGTGCGCAGCGCTGCAAAGGCGGTATCGCCAGGTCCACGTTGTCCACGGCACGGAATTCACCGAAGCGCTTGCCCACCCCTTTGAGTTCGATGGTGTTCATCGCGTGGCCTCCTGCAGAGCAGTCGACGAACCGGCCTTGCGGCGGTTCACGCGATCGCCCACAATTTTCACCAGGCCTTGGGGTGCGAACAGCACGATACCGATGAAGGCGAGACCCACGAACAGGCGCCAGTGGTCGGTCAGCATCACAGCGTAGTGCGAGATGCCGATGAACACGCTGGCACCGACGATGGGCCCTGCCAGCGACGCGGTGCCGCCCAGGATGACCATCAGCAGCGCCTCGCCCGACATGGTCCAGAACAGCGCACCCGGCCCCACGTAGCCGAGCAACATGCCATTCATGTAGCCGGCGTAGCCGCCAATCACCCCGGAGATGACGAAGCCCACGAGCTTGTAGGCAAAGACCGGGTAGCCCAGCACCACCATGCGTTCTTCGTTCTCACGGATGCCGACCATCACCGAGCCCAGGTGCGAACGCTGCAGCACCCAGACCAGGAACACCGTGACCAAGAAAGCCAAGAGGCAGAAGTAATAAAAACCGGCATCGGTCCCCAGCGTCATGCCGCGCTCGCTCAGGAACTCGGGCAGCTTGGGCCGGGGCACGCCGGTAAGACCGTTGACGCCACCGGTCCAGCGGTCGTCCGCCACGGCGAGCACGTACAGCAGTTGCGAGAAGGTGAGCGTGATCATGGTGAACGCCACGTTCTTGGTCTTGAGCGCGATCAAGCCGATCAGCAACGCCACCACGGCAGAGGCCACCATGGTGAGCGCCAGCGAGCTCAGCAGATCGGGCGACACCTTCATCAGGAAGTTGGCGCCCAGGTAAGCGCCCAGCCCGAAGAAGGCGCTGAAGCCGAAATTCACCAAGCCCAGCAAGGCCAGTTGCACGTACAAACCCACGGCCATGATGGCGTAAATGAGAATGTCGGCCGTGAACTCGGTGCCCGAGCCGGAGGACAGCATGGGCACGGCCAGCAGGCCCACGAAGGTGGCCAGCAGCAGGCCGATCTGGGTCGATCGGCGCGCGAGCAAAGGGGTCGAGGTCGTCAAAGCGGTCATTCGGGTTTTCCCAACAGGCCATTCGGGCGGGCCAACAACACCAGACCGAGGATCACGTACATCACGGCGGGGGCGTAGCCGGCCATGAACACCTGGCCGATGGTCAGCCCGAAGCCGATCACCAGGCTCGCGAGCAGCGAACCCGTGACCGAACCCAGTCCACCCATCACCACCACGATCAGCGCAGAGATGAGCACGTCGTCGCCCATGCCCGGGAAGGCATTCACCAGCGGGATCGCCACAAAGCCGGCCATGCCCGCCACCGAGGCGCCGATCAGGAACACGACGCTGAACAGCTGGCGCACGTTCACGCCCAGCAGCTCGGCCGACTCGCGGTCGTCCACCGCCGCGCGGATCATCAGACCGAACGGCGTTTTCACCAGACCCCACAACAGCAGCCCGCTGAGCACACCACCAAAGGCGATCAGAAACAGCCGGTAGCTCTCGACCCAGGCCCCGGCGATCTGATAGGCCTCGCTCAGGTACTCGGGACGCGAGAGGCTGCGGATCTCGCCGCCCCAGATGATGCGAACCAGCTCGTCGAACACGAAGATGAGACCGAACGACACCAGCACCTGGGCAAACGGCCCACGCGAGTAGATGCGCTGGAACAGTGTGCGCTCGACCGTGAGGCCCACCAGCGCCGAGCCGATCGCAGCGCCCAGCAGACCCAGCACGAACGAGCCGGTCATCACGGAGACCTGCAGGCCCAGGAAGGCACCCACCATGTAGAAGGAGCCGTGCGCCATATTGATCACGCGCATCAGTCCAAAACACAGGGTGAGGCCAGCGGACACGATGAACAGCAGCAGGCCAGCCTGCAAGCCGTTGATCGCGTATTCGGTGAAGATTCCCATCAACGTGCTCGCTGTTCGTTTACCAGACCAACTTGCAGGAAGTGTCGGTGTCCTGGACCTTCTCGTAGGTCTGCAGGATTTCGTGCGCATAGCCTTCACCGCGCTTGACCACCTTCGTGATGTAGATGTTCTGGATCACGTTGCCGGTCTTCGGGTCGATCTTGAAGTAGCCGCGTGGGCTGTCGATGTCCGCATCCAGCATGGCTTGGCGCACCGCCTTCTTGTCGGTGAGGACGCCATTGAGTTTCTTGGTCGCCGCGATGATCAGGTTGGCCGAGTCGTAACCCTGCAGATCCACCGCTGCCGGCAGGCGGTTGTAGCGCTTGCGAAAAGCTTCCACGAAGGCCTTGTTGCGTGGCGTGTCCATGCTCACGACGTAGTGGCCCGCGCCGATCACCCCCAGTGCGTTGTCTTTCATGGCACCGAAGAAGAAGTCATCGGCATTGCTCTGCGGACCCATGTTCACCGGTTTGAGGTGGGCCTGGGCGTACTGGTTGACATAGTTCACCGTGCCGCTGCCGGGAATGAACGACCACACGGTATCGAGCTCGTCTTCTTTACCGCGCAAGCGGGTGAACACGTTGGCAAAATCGGCGGTGCCCATGGCCGGCCAGATTTCTTCCACCACGGTGCCGCCGTTTTTGGCAAAGCCCGCCTGGAACGCAGCGGCCATCTGCTTGCCGGCCACGAAATTCGAGGCCACCACCGCTGCGCGCTTGCCCACCTTGGCGCCGGCGTATTCGCCCAGCGGGTAGTTCCACTGCCAATTCGAGAACGAGGTGCGGATGATGTACGGGCTGCACAATTCGCGGGTCACCTCGTCGTTGCCGGCGTTGGCCACCAGCAAGAAGGTCTTGGACTGGTGCGCGTCTTCGCGAATCGCTTGCACGATGTGCGAGCCCACCGGGCCGACCAGAAAGTCCACCTTCTCGTCTTTGACCAGGCGGCGCACCAACTGCAGCGCCACGCGTGGGTCGTTTTTGTCGTCTTCACCGACGATCACGATCTTGCGGCCCGCCACGGAACCACCGGCCTCGTCCACCGCGAGCTTCACGCCATCGAGGATGGCGTTGCCGTAGATGCCCATGACCTGGGAGAAGGAAAGCACGGTGCCGATTTTGAGGTCTTCGGCCGCGCTGGCGCCGCCTGCGGCCGCCACAGCCAGCGCGATCAAACTCATGCGAAGGCCCTTGCGGGCTGGGGAAGAAATCCGTTGGTTCATTGCTGTCTCCTGTGGGGGCTGGCCCCGGTGAATGGTTGTGTTCTGTCTGAGCAGCCCGTTTGCGCGATCCGCCGGAAGGGGGCAAGACATTCCGGCGGCTTGTTTAAAAACTCAAGCCGCAGCACCCTCGTCCCGTATGGGATTGCTCAAGCTGCCCACGCCTTCGACGCTGACGGTGCAGAGGTCGCCGTGCTTCATCCACAGCGGGGGCTTGCGCCCCAGACCCACGCCCGATGGCGTGCCGGTCACGATGAGGTCGCCGGGCATCAAGGTCATGGCTTCGGACATGAGACTGATCTGCGTGGCGATGTCGAAAATCATGTCGGAGGTGGAGGCGTCCTGCACCGTATGGCCGTTGAGCACGGTGCGCAACCGCAGACCGCGTGCGCCCTCGGGTAGCTCGTCGGCCGTCACCAGCTCGGGGCCGAAGGCGCCTGTGGCATCGAAGTTCTTCCCCACCGTCCATTGCGGGCTCTTGAACTGGTAGTCGCGGATCGACGCGTCGTTGAACAGCGAGTAGGCAGCGACGTGAGACAGCGCATCGGCCATGGCGATGTGGCGGCCGCGGCGGCCGATCACGCAGACCAACTCGCCTTCAAAGTCGAACTGGTCGGAGCACAGCGGGCGGCGCAGCGCCTCGTTGTGCGCGACCAGCGAACCGGCCTGGCGCAAGAACACCACGGGGTATTTCGGTATCTCGTGTGGCGTGGGCGCTTCCTTGATGTGCTCGGCATAGTTCATGCCAATGCAGATGATCTTCTCGGGTGCCGGCACAGGCACCAGCCACTCCAGCCCGTCCACCGGGCGCACGGCAACAGCAGGCGCTTTTTCGACCGCGCGTTGCACGGCCTGCAGACCGGCGGCGCCCAGCGCCAGCAGCGCGTTCATGTCGCGTGGCAGATCGGGTGCGGCCAGGCGCAGATCGATCACCTCGTCACCGCGGCGAGCACCCAGGGTCGGGCCATCGGCGGTGCTGAATCTCAACAATTTCATGTCGGTTCCTGTGCTCAGAGTGCGTTGGTTTCGATCTCGCCCTTGCTGCCAAAGCCGGGCTTGGGCATGCCGCCCCAACTGTCGAGAATCTCGGGCTTCATGGGCAGCAGGCGAGCGGCACGCGGTTCGTTCTCCGGGAACTCCTCCATGCCAAAGCTGAATTCCGCGGTGAGCCCATCGGGATCGAGGAAGTAGAGAAAGATCGAGTTGGAAATGTCGTGGCGACCTGGCCCGTACACCAGCGGCACACCCGCCTTCAACATGCGGTTCATGCCACGGCCCACGTCGTCGACGTCGGTCACCATGAAGTTCACGTGGTGCAAGCCGTCCACCTCGCCCTGGCTCACGCCGAAGCTGTGGTGGTAGGGGTTGGGAAAGCAGCGCAGAAAAGAAACCTGATCGCCAAAGTGGTCCGACACCCGGAAATTCAGTTGTTCGGTCAGCGTGCGCAACACCGCGTCGCGGTTCGCGCAGCGCAGCACCACGTGGCCCAGGCGCTGGATCCGGCACACCGTGGCTTCGTAGTCGGACGGCGCGCGCTCCATGCGGGTGTAGAACTCGAAGGTGAGCGTGCTGTCCGGAATCTTGAAGCGCAAGGTCTTGCCCTGCTTGAGCTTTTTGGTCTCGTCGACCGGCACCTCGCGCAGGCTCCAGCCCTGCTGTTCGATGTGGCACTGGGCCAGCTCCAGATCGTTGTCGGACTCCATCTCGAACGCCATGCGTTTGATGCCGGGCACCTCGGCCCGGTACAGCACCAGGTTGTGGTGGTCCTGGCTGCAGCGCAGGAACGCGACGTTGTCGCCATGCCGCTCCTCGAGTTGCAGGCCGACCAGATCCCGGTAGAAGTGGATCGAGTTGTCGAGATTGGTGACGTTGAGCGCCACGTAGCCCGGTTTGCGGTAGCGGAAGGGTGCCATCTTGCTTGTCCTCTAGCGTTGAATGGGGGATGAACGCGTCAGCGCACGGTGACTGGATCGGCGTCCTGCCGGGCCTGCTGCAGCAGCTCGTGCCAACGGCGCCAGAACACGCGGATCTGGTGCTCATCGACGGTGGCCGGCTCGTCTTTTTTCATGCCGCGCGAGATATCGTTCCAGGCCGCTTCGCGTGCGTTGGAATAGCCGCGCTGGCATTGCTCCAGCATCTCCACGTCGTCGGGCGTGGCGAAGCCACCCGGGCCGAGGAATTCGAGGAAGCTGTGCAGGCGGTTCTTGCGCAACCAGCCCTGCTCTTCCGATGGGCCCATGGACCAGGCGGTGACCTCGTTGTAGTCGGGGGCCTTCGGGTAGAAGGTGCGCACCGTCAGCGACATCACGTCGATGATCAGCATGCTGGGGAAAATCAGCAGGTTGCGGCTGTGCTTGGCGATGCGGTTGGCACGCTCTTCGCCATGGCGATCCACCAGACGTTGGTAGCTCGCGTCGATCTCGGCCTTGCGCTCTTCACCCCAGGCGGGCACCCAGTTGGCCACCGGCCGGCCCCAGGGCGCGGTGTACTCCACCACCGCGTGCCCGTTGCCCAGGTCTTTTGCGAAGCCGATCACATTGCCCTGCGAAAGCACGCCATTCATGTTCTTCAGATAGTCGAAGTACGTGGCGTGCGTGGAAAGGGCGTGGTAGCCGTCGAAGCTGTTTTCCACCAACAGCTTCCAGTTCGCGCGGATCGCGTACTCCTGCGTGCCGCTCACGATCTCCATGCCCGCTTCGGACTGGTCGGCGATCAGGTCCAGGTACTCGGTGGCGCCGGCAAGATACTCGACGAGCGAGACCGCGTCCGGGTCGAAGCAGACGAACCAGAAGTCGCGATACATGGCCAGCTTCGGCACCTTGACCAAATCGGCGCAACCGCTCTTGGTGAAGCCCTCGACATAGGACTCGACGCCTGGCAGGTCGCGCATCTTGCCGTCGGCGCCAAACACCCAGCCGTGGTAGCTGCAGGTGAAATTTTTTGCACTGCCTTTGATTTCTCGGCACACGGTGGCGCCACGGTGCGGACACGAGTTCAGAAAGGCGTTCACCACGCCTGCTGCGTCGCGGTTGAAGATCAGGTTGCGACCGCCCACCGGGCGGGTCACGAACGAGCCCTTCTTTGGCAGCTCCGAGGTGTGGCCCAGATACAGCCAGCAGCGGTTGAAGATCTCGTCCCGCTCCGTCTGGAACACGCCCATGTCGGTGAACGACTGGCGGGCCACGCGGAACACGCCCGCCTCCTGGTTGGAGTCGATCAATTTGGAATAACCGGTGTTGCTCATGTTCTCTCCGAAAAATGCAGTCAGCTCAAAATAAACACAGACCGTTCTGTTTGTTTTTATTGAAAACAAAACCCGTGCAAATGGCCTTTGTGACCTCGCGCCGCGCTCGGCGCGTTTGCTTGGTGTGGAATGTCGGGTTCGGACCGGTCTAAGCTATAAGGCCTTGACCGACCGTTGTTGTACCGTCTTGCGTCAAGAAGTTATTTAGACGTTTTGTATATATTACGTAGAATACACTTCAAAAACACCCGTACAAACCCTAGCTTTATGAACACAGGTATCGACGCGTCCAAGACCACAACCCAGACCCGCAGTGCCTACGAGTACCTGCGCGGCGAGATCCTCGGCGGTCGTCTCCTGCCAGGCCACAAACTCGCGGTGGTGGCCCTGGCCGCGAATTGCGATGTCAGCCCTGGTGCGATCCGAGAAGCACTGGCCATGCTGGAAGCCGACGCGCTGGTGACCTCCTCTCCACAACGCGGCTTTCGCGTGAGCCCCACCTCGACCCGCGATCTCATGCACGTGTCGCAGGCGCGCATAGAGATCGAAAAGATCTGTCTGGCCGAAGCCATCGCCCATGGCGATCTGGCCTGGGAAAGCCGCGTCGTCGCCAGCTTCCACCACCTCAGCCGCCTGCCGATGCAGATCGAAGATCGACCACTCAACCCGGCCTGGATCGCCGCTCACGCCGCGTTTCACCGCTCCCTGGTGGCCGGTTGCACCAACCCTTGGCTGCTGAAAATGCACCAAATGCTGTACGAGCACACCGAGCGCTACCGACAACTCGCCGCGCCCTTGAAAAACCAAGCGCCGCGCGATGTGGCGACCGAGCACCAGACACTGCTCAACGCCGTATTGAGCAAGGACATCCCACTCGCACAGTCGCTCATCACCGCGCACCTGCAGACCACGGTGGACCTGCTGCTGAACACCCCGG
>NZ_JBFJMY010000162.1:0-8873 GCF_041633695.1 Hydrogenophaga sp. | reverse complement strand
GCACAGGGGGATCAGATCGCTGGTCTTTTTCGCGCCCTGGATGCCCGCGATGCGGGCGATACCAAGCACGTCGCCTTTTTTGGCGGTGCCGCTCTGTATCAATGCCAGCGTAGCGGGCTCCATGCGGATGCGGCCTTCGGCGACCGCCACCCGGTGTGTGCTGGCTTTGGCGCCGACGTCCACCATATGGGCCTGGCCCTGGGCATCGAAGTGGGTGAGCGGGCTGTCTGGTGGGGTTTGGGCGCGGGTCATGGGCGGCTCTTTTCGTGGGCTTTACAGAAACTTGGGGGACTTGGCGGCATCATACGGGCATGCATTTTCCCTCTCCCACGCTGGGTTCAACCACCGCGCGCCGCTGGCCCGTTGCCGTGTTCGTGGCGGCGCTGTGCCTGATCGCACCGCCGCAGGGTTGGGCTCAGTCCACCCCCGAGGTATCGCCCCACGGCTTGCCCCACTTGGGCGATGTGGAGGGCATGTCGATCGGGGCCGAGCGCCGCTTGGGCGACCAGATCGCCCGGGACATCTACCGCGATCCGGACTACCTGGACGATGTGGTGCTGGGCGACTATTTGCAGTCGCTCTGGCGGCCCTTGCTCGGCGCGGCGCGCGCGAGGGGCGATGTACCACCCGAGCTGGCCGAGCGCCTGGCCTGGGAGCTGATGATTTCGCGGGATCGGCGTGTCAATGCCTTTGCCCTGCCGGGCGGCTACCTGGGCGTGCACCTGGGTTTGCTGGCCGTGACCGAAACACCTGCGGAGCTGGCCAGTGTGTTGGCGCACGAGCTCAGCCACATTTCTCAGCGCCACATCGCACGCCTGGTCTCGCGACAGGACCGGCAGGCGCCTTGGATGTTGGGCGCCATGATTCTGGCGGCATTGGCGGCCCGCAACAACAGCAACTTGGCCGGTGCTGCCATGGCGGGTGGCCAGGCGGTGGCCGCGCAGACCCAGTTGAACTTTTCGCGCGACATGGAGCGCGAGGCCGACCGCGTGGGCTTTGGTGTGCTCACCGGCGCCGGTTTCGACGGACAGGGTTTTGTCGGCATGTTCGACAAGCTGCAGCAGGCCGCTCGCCTGAACGACGATGGCTCGTTTCCCTATCTGCGCAGCCACCCTTTGACCAGCGAGCGCATGGCCGATATGCGCAACCGCCTGCCCATGGCGACGGGCGCCCAGAACAGCGTCTTGCGCTCAACGCAGGCGGTGCAGACGCCGGCGGCCAATCCGGTGCCGAATGGGGCGGTGAATGGGCCGGGAAGAGGCCTGGTGCTGGAGCTGCGCGACGCACAGCGCCTGGGGCAAGTGCCTCTAAGCGCTTTGCCCTCACCCGAGTTGCACTTGCTGATGGCGGCGCGCGCGCGCGTGCTGGCCGACAGCAGCAGCGAACGGCAGCGCGCCTGGTTGCAGATCGGGCAGATGGCGTCTGCCAGCGCGGCCGACGTGTACGCGGCCGCGCTGGCCGCGCAGCGGTTGGGCCAGCATGCGCAGGCCCTGGGTCTGGCCCAACGCCTGCGGGCCGCCGCCACGCCCAGCACCCAGGCCGCTGCAGACCGCTTGCTGCTGGAGGTTTCGGTGGTGGCCATCCGCTCGGGCTTTACCGTGCCGGGCGAGGCCCTGGCGCTGTTGCGCAACCAGGCGCTGGCCAGCACATCGCGTGCGGATGTTTTGCTGGGCGCACAAGCGGCCGTGGCCATGGCGGTACCGCGCCAGGCGAGTGAGCGCCTGCAGACCTGGGTGGTGGCGTATCCGCGCGACGCCCTGGCCTGGCAGACGCTTTCAAGCGCCTATCTGGCCCAGGGGCAGCGTTTGCGTGCGGTGCGGGCCGAGGCCGAAGTGCGTGCGGCCCAGCTGGATTTTGCGGGCGCG
This sequence comes from Hydrogenophaga sp., assembly GCF_041633695.1. Lineage (GTDB taxonomy): Bacteria > Pseudomonadota > Gammaproteobacteria > Burkholderiales > Burkholderiaceae_C > Hydrogenophaga. The sequence goes on along the minus strand of NZ_JBFJMY010000162.1, from coordinate 7,008 downwards.
GCAGAACGCTTCAAGACCGCACAAGGCCTGTCCGCCAGCGAACGTGCCATGGACCCGATCGAACTGGCGATCGTGGACACGCGCCGGCGCGAGGTCGAGGAGCAGCTGCGGGAGTCAGCGCGTGAGGCGCGGGAAAACTGAGCTCAAGGCGGCGTCCACCACCAGCATCAACAGCGAAAAAATCAGCGAACCCAGCATGGCGGCCCAGAAGCCGTTCACGCCAAATCCGTCGAGCATGCTCGCGGCGGCCCAGAACAGTAGGGCGTTGATGACGAACAGGAACAAGCCCAACGTCACCACCGTCACCGGCAGCGTGAGCACCACCAATACCGGGCGCAGCACGGTGTTGAAGAGGCCGATCACGGCTGCCGCGATGAGGGCTGCGGTGAAGCTTTGTATTTGCACCCCGGGAAAGAGGTAGGCCACCAGCAACAAGGCGCAGGCGGAGAGCAGCCATTTGGCAATGAGTTTCATGCCGATCAGCATAGCATCTGCGGCCCTATCCCAGCTGGTCCGGGGTTGTGCTCCCCGCTCTGAATTTGGTGGTTGCGGTTTCAGCTGGGCCGGTCACCGACGGTCTGCGCGCCGCTGTCGACGCGTTGCGCCAGTTGCCGGTTGTGCAGCCAGCCCGCAGCCAGTACGCCGACAACGGCCAGGCCGCACAGGCCCCAGTAAGCCAGGCTCTGCCAGAACTCAGGCCCTTTGAAATAGGGAGCCAGCAGTTTTTCGTTCACGATCATCTTGCCGGCGGTGAAGGCCAGCACGGCCGCGCCGATGTACATGATGCTGGGGAAGCGCTCCACCAGCTTGAGCACCAGAGTGCTGCCGAACACCACGATGGGGATGCTCACCAGCAGGCCGATCACGACCAGATCGAAAGCGCCGTGGGCCGCACCGGCCACGCCGAGCACATTGTCTATTCCCATGATGGCGTCGGCGATGACGATGGTTTTCATCGCGCCCCAGAAGGTGGTGGCGACGGGTCCGCTGTGTTCGTCATCGCCCTCTTCGTTGGCGATCAACTTGTAGGCGATCCACAGCAGGGCCAGGCCGCCGATCAACATGAGGCCTGGGATGCGCAGCAGCCAGACCACGCCCACCGTCATGATCGAGCGCACCACGATGGCACCCACGGTGCCCCACACGATGGCCTTGGTCTGGTGTTCTTTGGGCAGGCTGCGTGCCGCCAGTGCGATGACGATGGCGTTGTCGCCCGCCAGCACGAGGTCGATGAGAATGATGGTCAGCAAAGCGGACCACCAGGGCGCGGACAAGAATTCCATGAAAATCTCCAGTGGGGAATTTTCGAAGGTCTTGCCCGGCACCGCCTGTGAAACAGGTGCGTGCCCAGGGAGCCGGAAGCCACATGGGTGGCGACGTATTGACGACTCGCTGATCGGCGGCACCGGCGGCCCGTGATGGCCGTGGTGCGCTTGGGAGCTACTCCCCTCCGCAAAAACGCTATTGTATCGGTGCCCTGCTGAGCGCCCGTGATCGGACACGCATGTCTGTCGCGCGGTAGACGCTGGTGGTGGCTATGATCGACCCTCCATGGCTGGCATCCACATCTCCGACATCGAAGCTGCGATCAATTTCTGGCGCGCGCGCAAGCCCTCGCCCGACGGTGTTTCGCTGTGCGCCGAACTGCGCGCCCTGGCCGAGGTGTACGCGCTGCTGGTGTTCTTTCACGAAACCCATGCCGACGAAGCCAGCATGCCACCCCAGGCCCATGCCGCCTGGCTGGTCTGGTTCGACAGCATGCCCGACACACCTTGCATCGCCATTTGCTCCACCAGCCAGGGTGACGCCTGGTGCAAAGGATGTGGACGCAGCTTCGACGAAGTGCAGCGCTGGACCGAGATGACCCCGGGTGAAAAGCGGGTGACCTGGCGCCGCATCACGCTGGAAGGCGACGCCTGGCGCTTCAACCGCTACGCCGAACGCGCGCAGAACGACGGCATCGCGCCAACACCGTGACCTGACGCGCGCCGACCGGGCCGACAAGACAAGGGCCCATGGCCCTTGCAACCCTCACACCCGTTGCGCCAACTCCGCTGCCTTGCCCACGTAACTGCCCGGTGTCATGGCCAGCAGCCGGTCTTTTTCCACCTGCGGGATCTCCAGGCTGTGGATCAGCTCGTGCAGGGCTTGGGCCGTCACGGTCTTGCCGCGCGTCACTTCCTTGAGCTTCTCGTAGGCGCCCGAAACGCCGAAGCGGCGCATCACGGTCTGGATCGGCTCGGCCAGCACTTCCCACGAAGCGTCGAGGTCGGCCGCCAGCCGTTCTTCGTTCAGTTCGAGCTTGCCCAGACCCACGCCCAGCGAGTGGTAGGCCAGCACCGCGTAGCCCAGTGCCACGCCCATGTTGCGCAGCACGGTGGAATCGGTCAGGTCGCGCTGCCAGCGGCTGATGGGCAGCTTCTCGGACAGGTGTTTGAGCAGCGCATTGGCCAGACCCAGATTGCCCTCGGCGTTTTCAAAATCGATCGGGTTGACCTTGTGCGGCATGGTGGACGAGCCGATCTCGCCTTCCTTGAGGCGCTGCTTGAAGTAGCCCTGGCTCACATAGCCCCAGATGTCGCGCGACAGGTCGATCAAGATGGTGTTGGTGCGCGCCATGGCGTCGAACAGCTCGGCCATGTAATCGTGCGGTTCGATCTGGATGCTGTAGGGCTGGAAGGTCAGGCCCAGGCCCAGCGGCTCGGGCGTTTCGATCACCTGGCGGCTGAAGGCTTCCCAGTCAAAATCGGGCCAGGCGCTCATGTGGGCGTTGTAGTTGCCCACGGCGCCGTTCATCTTGCCCATCAGCTTGACGGCGGCGATCTTGTTGCGCGCACTGTCCAGGCGCACCACCACGTTGGCCATTTCCTTGCCCACCGTGGTGGGGCTGGCGGTCTGGCCATGGGTGCGGCTGAGCATGGGCACGGCGGCAAAAGCGTGGGCCATTTCGCGCAGCTTGGCGATCACGCCATCGAGCGCAGGCAGCAGCACCGCGTCGCGCCCGCCCTTGAGTTGCAGCGCGTGGCTGGTGTTGTTGATGTCTTCGCTGGTGCAGGCGAAATGCACGAACTCGGCCGCCTTCTCCAGCTCGGGCCGGGCTTCGAAGCGGGACTTGATCCAGTACTCCACCGCTTTCACATCGTGGTTGGTGGTCTTTTCGATTTCTTTGATGGCGGTGGCGTCGGCCGCAGAAAAATTCTTCACCAGACCCAGCAAGTAAGTGCGCGCACCCGATGAGAGTGGCTTGAATTCAGCAAAGCCCGCGTCGGACAAGGTGATGAACCAGGCGATTTCCACCTGCACCCGCCGGTGCATATAGCCTTGTTCGCTCATGTAGGGGCGCAGCGCAGCCAGCCGGCCCGCGTAGCGGCCGTCCAGCGGCGAGAGGGCGGAAATGGGCGACAAGGCGGCGTTGCCTGCCGCAGGCGTCGTGGTGTTGGGGGGTGTGTTTGGGCGCATTCCCCGATTGTAGGAGGCGCCATCGCGCGCTTGCCCGCCTTTGGGCGGACCCTGGTTTGGCAGGCTCTGGCCGCCGTTCGGCAGACGGCGGTGCTGGCTGGCTAAAATGGCCGCTCCAGGGAAACCGTCAACCCAAGTCACTCTCCATGAAACTCATCGGTGCCATTACCAGCCCCTACGTGCGCAAAGTGCGCATCGTCATGGCAGAGAAAAAGCTGGACTACCAGTTTGTGCAAGAAGATGTCTGGTCGGCCGAGACGGTGATCAGCACCTCCAATCCGCTGGGCAAAGTACCGTGCCTGGTGCTGGAAGGCGGCGAGGCGGTGTTCGATTCGCGCGTGATCGTGGAGTATCTGGACACGCTGTCGCCGGTGGGCAAGCTCATTCCCGCTGCCGGACGCGACCGCGCCGAGGTCAAGACCTGGGAGGCCTTGGCCGATGGCGTGCTCGACGCTGCCATCCTGGCGCGTCTGGAGGCGACCTGGGCAGGCCGCACCGTCGACCAGCGCTCGCAGGCCTGGGTGGACCGCCAGACGGGCAAGATCGAAGCCAGTCTCAAGGCCATGGGCCAAGGCCTGGGGGAGAAGCCCTTTTGTTCGGGCATCCACCTGAGTCTGTCGGACCTGGCGGTGGGCTGTGCCTTGGGTTATCTCGACTTCCGTTTCCCGGCCATCGACTGGCGCACGCCCTATCCCAACCTGAGCAAGCTGTACGACAAGCTCATGCTGCGCCAGAGCTTCATCGACACCCGGCCGGTGTAGACCCCGCAGCGCCTGGAAGGCGGGGTCGGTGACCCGCATGCCAGGGCTGCCCTTGTACAAAATACTGCGAAGCGCCCCGAAACGAATGGTTGAGGGAGGGAGGAATGGCGCCTCGGGCTTGCATGCCCGCCCCGTGGGGCCGGCATGGCTTCGCAGTCAAAAACCTGTCGGTCGGGGTGCGCGTGTGCGCATGCCTTGCGATCCCACATTTGGACCGGGGATGGGCGGTGGAAGTTCCTGCGGTGCAGCGACCCGTTTGGCGCCGCCGTTGTGATGGGCTTGGCCCGGCCATTTCGCGATGCCAGCGCCGCGCAAGGCGCCGTGTCAACGGCCTTACATCGGCGGGACCTAAAATGCAGGAATCCGTAGCCGATCCGAAAGTCCGCCATGCTGTACCCCGAACTCTTCAAACAACTCGAATCCGTCCGCTGGGACATGGAGAAAGACATCCCGTGGGACACGTTCGATGGCAGTGCGCTGACCGACGAACAGGCCAAGACGATCAAGATGAACGCCATCACCGAGTGGGCTGCTTTGCCCGCCACCGAGATGTTCTTGCGCGACAACCGCGACGACTCCGATTTTTCGGCCTTCATGTCGATCTGGTTCTTCGAAGAGCAGAAGCATTCGTTGGTGCTGATGGAATACCTGCGCCGCTTCCGCCCGGAATATGTGCCCACCGAGCAGGAACTACACGACATCCGTTTTGAGTTCGATCCGGCGCCGCCGCTGGAGACTTTGATGCTGCACTTCTGCGGCGAAATCCGGCTCAACCACTGGTACCGCCGCGCCAGCCAGTGGCATTCCGAACCGGTGATCAAACACATCTACAGCACCTTGAGCCAGGACGAAGCGCGCCACGGCGGCGCCTATCTGCGCTACATGAAGCGGGCCATCAACAAGTTCGGCGACGAAGCCCGCGTTGCCTTCGCCAAGGTGGGCGTGCTCATGGCCAGTGCCCGGCGTACCGCACAAGCTTTGCACCCGACCAACCTGCACGTGAACAAAACCCTGTTCCCGAACGACACCATCCAGAGCCGCCTGCCTAATCCCGAGTGGCTGGAACACTGGCTGGACACGCAGATCGATTTCGACGCGGCGTGGGAGACCAAGGTGGTCGACCGCATCCTGCACAACCTGAGCCTGCTCATGGAGCAGAGCTTCAAGACGGTGCAGGAACTCAACCGTTTTCGCAAGTCGTTGGCGGTACCGGCGCCCAGCCTGTAGGGCGAGACCCAGGGCGGCCAAGCGCCGACGCCGGGCTGGGCCGGGTGGCGCTGTCACAAATGGCATGAGTGGGCCGTCTTGCTGTCATGAACCCTGCCACCCGCACGTTTGACCGCCACCGCCCGCGCCTCAAGGGCATCGCTTACCGCATGCTCGGCACCATCGCCGACGCCGAAGATGTGGTGCAAGACGTGTGGCTGCGCTGGAACGGCATGGCCCACGAGACGCTGGAGAGCGCAGAAGCCTGGCTGGTGACCACGACCACGCGGCGGGCCATCGACCACTTGCGCGCGATCCAGGTGCAACGGGGCCACTACGTCGGCACCTGGTTGCCCGAACCGGTGGTGGAGGACGGGCCCGCGACGCCGGAAGGCCTGCTGGAGCGGGCAGACGAACTGTCGGTCGCCTTGCTCACGGTGCTGGAGCGCCTGACGCCCGAAGCGCGTGCCGCTTTTTTGCTGCGCGAAATCTTCGATGCCGAATACAGCGAGATCGCCCACACCCTGGGCAAGAGCGAAGCGGCGTGCCGCCAGCTGGTGCACCGGGCCAAGGCGCAGGTGCGCGGGTCGGGCCGACCGGTCCAGCCGGTGTCGCGTGAAAGCCAGTGGCGCCTGCTGCAGGGGTTTGCCGAGGCGGCGCAGAGCGGCAATCTGCAAGCCCTGAAAGGCTTGCTCAGCGAAGACGTGGCCCTGGTGGGCGACGGCGGCGGCAAGGTGCCGTCGTTTGGCCAGCCCTTGCGAGGCAACCAGCGCGTGGCCCAGCTGTATTACGCGGTGCACCGCCGCCACGGCGCTGCCGTGCACACCACCCTGGCCTGGGTCAACGGCGCGCCGGGATTGTTGCGCTACATCGACGGGGTGCTGGAGTCGGTGCAGAGCTTCGAGTGGCGGGCCGAGCGCATCGTGCAGATCCATACGCAGCGCAACCCGGACAAACTCGCGCGGGTGGTGCACGCCGGTCGGCCCTGACCGTCTGGTTTGGCGGCGCTGTCACAAGCGCGTGTGCTGGCGCGTCTAAGAGGTGTTCAACCACTTTGCAACAAGGAGCACCCATGAACAGCCCCCGCCTTCCCTGGTTCAAAATCGCGCCCAAAGCCTACCAGGCCATGATCGGCGTCAACACCGCCATTGCCGGGCACAGCCTCGGCGAGCGCCTGTACCAGATCGTTCAGACCCGCGTCTCACAGCTCAACGGCTGTGCTTTTTGCCTCGACATGCATGTGCGCGATTTGCGCCAGGCAGACGAAAGCTGGCAGCGCATCAACAGCATCGCCACCTGGCGCGAGGTGGGCTTCTACGACGAACGGGAACGTGCGGCCCTGAACTGGGCCGAAAGCCTGACGCGTCTGGTGGAGGACCACGGCGACCGCGACGCGGCATTCGCGCAGCTGCAAGCGGTCTTCAACGAGCAGGAAATCGTGGATCTTTCCGTCGCCATCGCGCAGATCAATGCCTGGAACCGGCTGGGTGTGGGCATGCGCCTGCCGGTGGCGGAAAAGGCTATGGTTTGAGGTCTGGACCTCACACGCCGCCCTTTGGCGGTGCCGTGGCCGCGCGCAGCG
>NZ_JBFJMY010000161.1:0-8877 GCF_041633695.1 Hydrogenophaga sp. | reverse complement strand
TAGGGCCTCGGCGCGGCGCGCGCGGCAGGTGTGCCGCGCGCGTTTGAACTTCCGGATTCCAGCGGGCCTTGCCCGTGCTTCCTGGCAAGGCGCCCCGCCGTGCGGTGCGAGGGCTTGCGATGGACCTTGCTGCGCCCGGTTGTGCCTGGGGGTGCCGTCCTCGATGCTGGCGGGCGCAGCCGCCGTGGTCGATGGTGGCTTGCCGACGGGCCGGATGCCATGCTGACTTCTCTGCCGCTGCTTTCTTTTGCTCTGCTGTCGGGCCGATGCGGCGGGGCGTTCTGTTTTGTCCCTGGTCAGCCGGCTTGGGGTTCGGTGTGGCCGAACCCATGCCGGAAGGCGGTTGCCGCGTGGATGTTGCCTGTGCTCGTGGTCCTTTGCGAGGCGTCGGTCCGCTCCCACGGCCTTGTCTTTGAGCGTGAATCCTGGCGCGGGCACAGCGCACCTTCTCTTCGTTGTCACTGCGTTGCGGTGTGCTTCGGGCTTGTTCGCCGCAACCGGCCTGCCCGACAAATTTCCCCTGCGCTGCGCGCATTCCTCGCGAGACAAATTTCTCGGGCCTGCCGGTCCTTCACTGCGTTGCGGCCCTTCGCTGCGCTGCGGGTGCGGCGCGCCCGGCACCTTGCCTGATCGGATCACCGCACAAGGCCGCGATGGGCGCGGACCTGGCACCACCTCGAAAGGAAATCATCATGAGCACCATCGGCAACTTCACCGTTTCGGGCAACGGCTTCACCGGCACGGTCCGCACCCTGACCTTGAACGTCAAGGTCCGCATCGTGCCCAGCGACAAGGGCAGCGAGCACGCCCCGGACTACCGCATCGTCGCGTCGGCAGGGCTGGAGATCGGCGCGGCCTGGAAGAAGGTCAGCAAGGCGGACCGGCCCTACCTGTCGGTGACACTGGATGACCCGTCGTTCCCGGCGACGATCTACGCCCGCCTGGTCGAGGGCGAGGACGGCACACACAACCTGATCTGGACGCGCAGCAGGGGCGACTGATCGCCGTCCTGGCGCCCCGCTTCGGCGGGGCGCCTTGTTGCATTCGGCACCGACCTAGTGTCTCGCCCGGCGGTAGCCGCCGCCGTGCGAGGCGGGCTGGATGAAATGGCCGGATTTTTATGGAGTCGTCGTAAAGACGGTTTTTCTGCCTTGTGCTTTGACGGGTCGTCGTAAAGACGTACAGCCGATTTCACTCTTCGTCGGGTTTCAGAGAAAGAGGCTCTGCGGTTCAACGATTCCGTGCGTCTCCGGCGATGCCGGACCGCGCTCTTGTGCTGCGCATCGAGCCGCCAGGCGTCTCGACCCATCCGGGCGCCGATCGCTGACGCCTTCGCGCCTGCGGCGCTGCGCGCTTCGCTTGCGGAAAACCGTGGCAGGCCGAGGGTGTGTGTGGGGCTGGCTTGCTGGTGAGCCCATCGTGCCACGGCGGTCTCGCCGTCAAGGTCTGCGCGTGCCTTGCACGCTGGCGGCCACCTTGCAGGATGGCCGTCTGCGAACCCTGACTGCTGCGCTGCGCCGTGACCCGGAGGGCTCGGGCAATCCCGCCCGGCTTCCTTTCGGAGACCCATCATGCAACTCGCATCCCGTTTCGCTCATCATTCCCCGTCGCTGCGCAGCAGCTTGCCGTTGACCGACGACCAGATCCGCGCGGTGGCGCCGTCCATCTTCGCCGTGGACAAGCACATGAGCCGTTCCGACCGTTACACCTACATCCCGACCGGCGAGGTGCTGGCCGCGCTTCGCAAGGAAGGCTTCGAGCCCTTCATGGTGTGCCAGACCCGGGTACGCCAGGACGACCGGCGCGACTTCACCAAGCACATGGTGCGGCTGCGCCATGCGCGGCACATCGGCGATGCCGAGGCCAACGAGATTGTGCTGCTCAACTCGCACGACGGCACCAGCAGCTACCAGCTGATCGCGGGCTTGCTGCGTTACGCGTGCAGCAACGGACTGGTGTTCGGCGACACGTTCTCGGACGTGCGCGTACATCACAAGGGGCAGATCGTGGACCGCGTGATCGAGGGCGCCTACGAGGTGCTCGACGGTTTCGACCTGGTGCGCGAGCGCCGGGACGGCATGCGTGCGGTCACGCTGGATGCACAGGAGCAGGCGATCTTCGCGCGGGCGGCGCTGGCGCTGAAGTACGAGCCCGATCCGGTGCGGCCGGCACCGATCACGGAAGCGCAGGTGCTGGAAGCCCGGCGCAGCGCCGATGTGCGTTCCGATCTGTGGTCCACGTTCAACCGGACGCAAGAGAACCTGTTGCAGGGTGGCATCCCGGGACGCAGCGCGACCGGGCGCCGGATGCGCACGCGGGCGGTGCAGGGCATCGACCAGAACGTGAAGCTCAACCGGGCGCTGTGGATGCTGGCTGAGGAGATGCGTCGGCTCAAAGGCTGACGCCCAGGGCGGGGCTTGGCCTCGCCCTTTTTGCAATGCATTTGCGGTTTCTCAATTCGCTGTTGCGTTTTTCTTTGCGGGGGGGCGCGAGGACGGTAGCGCCGGCTGCGTGACAAGAGGGGCATCGAGTCGAGTGCGTATGTCCCCGAGGGACCGTTCTACTGCTTCCAGCCGCTCGGTGGTTTTTTCCCCCAAGCGAATGAGATCTGCACGTTGCTGCCGTGTGTCGGTCGGCTCCGCCGACACTTCTACTACGGCCATGGGTCGATGTGTAGAGGCTGTCCACTGGATCGCAGCCAGTAAGGTGCCACTGAGACCCACAGTGAATACCCATTTAATGACCTCTCGCGCCGCGACTGAAATTCTGGAATCCCACATTCGACCATCGACACTTCGCCGGTGGAGAAGTCGAAGCTTTGCAACGGTGATTCGATCTCGAAAGGTTGGGGCGCCTTCCAAGCAAGTGCACTGCATATACGCCACGAGCCAACGGAAGTGGCGCGAAAGGACTGTGCCCTTCGCAAGATCGGCGGGGTCGCCGACAATTTTGAGTTCAATGGCGTCCTCTATCGGCTTCATCCCCTCGCTGACGGCCGGATAGAGAAATACGTGCACTCTGCCGAGGTCGTCCCGCACGAACTCCAATGTTGCTCCCCGCTCTGACAGTAATTTCAACGATGGCCGCGCAGTGCTATCAAAATTTTCCTGGGAATCGAACGGTCGAGCCCCAAAGAAAACTTCGAGTTGACGTGCGTTTTTACCTCCTTGTCGGCCGCCAGGACAAGTACACAAGCTGTAGATCGCCTTAAATCGGTTGGCCTCAGGGTTGTTATTGCAGAGCGATTTGAAGCTCTCGGTTGCGGAACTCAAGAACTCTTGAAAAGCTTTGTAGCGCAGTTGACGAGCGCCAAGTGTTGATGACGTCACTCAAATTTCCTCGTCAAGAAATTGACTCATCGAGTGCTGCTGCCTGGTTGGACTTAAGAGTCCAACCTCGCTTCAGTCTCCAATACCAACTCCCCTGCACTGCGCCCCAGCGCCCGGGCGATTTTCAGGATCACGGACAGCGTGGGCATGTGCTCTCCGCGCTCGATTTTTCCCATGTGCGAACGCTCGATCCCGGCCAGATGCGCGAGGGTTTCCTGGGCGATGCCTTCCTCCGTGCGGATCGCGCGCACGGCTGCGCCAAAGGCCAGGGCCGGCGCAGCCTCGAAGGTCGTTGCGCCGGTGGGCCTTCCACGCTGGATTCCTCGCTTTGCTTGCATCACAGCAAGCGTCGCGATTGATGCCTATTAAAACCACGTTAAAGATAACTATTTTTCACCAAGGCACGAGGGACGGGCCTAGAATTCCTGCTCATGCAAAGGCAGGCACAGCGCTCACCCATGCCCCACGGTATGCCCGGCCCGAAGGCCGGCCCTCTTTGACTCCTGGAGCTTCCATGGCCTTTCTGACCGATGAGCAGCGCCGCGTGATGCTGGCCAACGGTGCTGCCAGGGCGCGCGGCGAAGACAGCGATCCGTATCCGGTGGTCAAGCTCTACACGCCGGATGCCGGCGCTGCCTGGGTGCTCACGGCCCTGGCCGCCGATGGCGACCTAGCCTACGGGCTCATCGACGCGGGTACCGGCTTCCCCGAGTTGGGCGAGGTGAGCCTGGCCATGCTGGCAGGCATCAAGGGACCGAAGGGCCTGCCCGTGGCCGTGGAGCCGCAGTACCGACCGCGCAAGACCTTGTCCGCCTACGTGGCCGACGCGCAGCGCGACGGCATGATCACGGACTGACGGGCACGGGTTTCGGCGGACACGCCCGGATGCTGAAGTTACCGCGCAGGCGCATCGCGCCGCGCTACCCCGGCGGGAAAGCGGCCCACACCGTCCCGATCCATGGCAGCTTGCCATCTTCAACCGAAGGAGCTTGCCACCATGACGATGCACAGCGATACCACCCCCTCGCCCTGGGCTGCCCCGGCCGCCTACCTCTATGCGCTGGACCTGGATGGGCCAGCGCTTGCCTGGGAGTACCTGCGTCGGCATCCCGGCTACCGCGCGGCTTGGCTCGGCACGCCCCGCAAGCGGCGCGCTGCCATCGCGCCACGCTGGGGCTTGCGATGTCGATCTTGATCCGCGCCTGGATGCGCGTGAGGCGCATCCGGTCTGGATCGGCGCCGAAGACCGGTTGCCTCACCTGCGCCCTGCGCAGGTACGCAGCAACGCGGGCGATGGCCCGGTCTTCAGCCTGTGGCGCATCCGTGGCCGCAAGCGCCTGCTGCATGCGGGAGCCGATCTGATCCTTTCCGCACTGGACGGCCGGCAACGGTTGCGAACGAGCGTGTCTCCCGCCTTGGTCGAGGGTTCGGCCTGCCGGCTCTCCCTGCCGACCGGCGGCGAAGCCGCGGCGGCCTTTGCCGCGCTGAAGGGCTTGCGCGGCGAATACCAGGCACCTGCCTTTCGCCATGTCTCGCGCATGGACCTGCTGCACATGCGCGGCCTGCAGGCACTCGATGCCTTGCAGGCTGGTTGCGGCCATCGGGAGATCGCGGAAGCGGTCTTCGGCGCCGATGCCACCGCCGGACGCTGGCATGCCGACAGCGACCTGCGCGCCCAGGTGCGCCACATCCTCTCCCGCGCGACGGACTTGATGGCGGGCGGCTACCTCCGGCTCGCTGGCGTGCGCCCCGGTTAGCGCCCGCCCACGGAGACGAGACTGGCCGCCGAATCTCCCTTCGCAGCCCACCCCCCTTTGCCCAGACTGCCTCCATCGGGCCGCGAATCGTTTGTGGCCCATCCACCGAGATGGAGGCCTTCATGGCAGCAGGACATTCGATCCTTTCGCGCGGCGCGGCAGCGGTTGCGCCGCAGCCCGCCCCGGCAGCAGCCGCAAAACCTGAATTCCTGACCACCGATGAGGCGGCCGCGCTGCTGCGCCTGTCGCCGCGCACGTTGGAGAAGCACCGCGTGCTGGGCGGCGGGCCGCGCTTCCGCAAGTTCGGCGCGCGCGTGGTCTATGCGATGGCCGACCTGCGCACCTGGGCCGACAGCCACACCTACGGCATGACCTCGGACCCCGGCTACGTGGTGCGGGATTCTGTTCGCTGAACGGGTCAGAGGTGTCTGCCATGTCCCGGCGCTCCAGCGAACGCGAGCAGCTCGCGCTGTTCCGCGCGCTGCCGGGCGACGACATGGCCCTGCGCGACGCGCAGGACCTGATGGCCTATCCCTTCTTCAGCCTGGCCAAGTCCCGGCGCACCGTGCCCATCCGCTTCGATGCCGGCGCCGTCTCGCTCACTGTCGAAGGCGTGCCCGAGCACGGCATCGCCACCATCTGGGACGCCGATGTGCTGATCTGGGCCGCCAGCCAGATCGTGCAGGCGCGCGACGAGGGGCGGCCGACCTCGCGCCTCATGGCCGCCACGCCCTACGAGATCCTGCGCTTCGCCCAGCGCGCCACGGGCCAGACCGAATACCTCGGGCTGCGCGCATCGCTGGACCGGCTGCAGTCCACGACAGTGCTGACCTCGATCCGCCAGGCCGGCAAGCGCATGCACCGCTTCTCGTGGATCAACGAATGGCAGGAGCACGTGCGGCCTGATGGCCGCTCGGACGGCATCGAGTTGATCCTGCCGGACTGGTTCTATTGCGGCGTGATGGACGACGCGCTGGTGCTCACGCTGGACCCCACCTACTTCCAGCTCACCGGCGGCATCGAGCGCTGGCTGTACCGCCTCGTCCGCAAGCACGGCGGGCGCCAGCGCAATGGCTGGCGCTTCGACCTGCGCCACCTGCACCTGAAGTCCGGCAGCCTGCAGCGCTACCGCGACTTCGCGCTGCACCTGCGCGGCCTGGTGCTGCGCCAGGCCTTGCCGGGCTATCGGCTCGCCATCGAATGGGCCGGCCGCACCGAGTGGCTGGCCTTCCGGCCCGATCCCGGCGCACCCGGCTGGGCTGATTTATCCACAGCACCTGTTGAAGAAGCTGTGGATAGCGCGGGGACGGGCTCGGGAGATCACCGGCGCGGGAGTCGGGAAATCGCCGGCGCCGCCATCGGGAAATCACCGGCGAAAAACCTTCTGAAACCCGCGTCCGGCAACGGTATGGGCCTTTCTTAACTTTTATCCATAACAAGGACTAACTCTATGAATAAAAGATGGGGCGCGGACTGCGCTGCCCAAGAAACAGGCAGCAGGTTGTCCACGGGTGCAGAAAACCGCTTTCCAGAAACGCAGGCCAGCGGGGCTGGCAAGGTCATCGCGCTGCTCAACCAGAAGGGCGGCGCGGGCAAGACCACGCTGTCCACGCACCTGGCCGGCGAGTTCGCCAGGCAGGGAAGGCGCGTGACGCTGATCGACGCCGATCCCCAGGGCTCGGCCTTGGACTGGGCGCAGCGGCGCCTGCAGAGCGCCCAGGGGCGGCTCTACGGGGTCTTCGGGCTGGCGCGGGACACCCTGCACCGGGAAGTGCCCCAGATCGCCCTGCAGGCCGACTACGTGGTGATCGATGGCCCGCCGCGGGTCGCGGCGCTCGCGCGCTCCGCGCTGCTGGCCGCCGACCTGGTGCTGATTCCCGTGCAGCCCAGCGCCTACGACGTGTGGGCGACGCAGGAGATGGTGAGCCTGATCAACGAGGCAAGAGTGTTCCGGCCTGCGCTGCGCGCGGCCTTCGTCATCAACCGGCGTGTGGTCGGGACGGTGATCGGACGCGAGGCGCGTGCCGCGCTCGCCGATCAGCCGTTTCCGACGCTGCACGCAGACGTCGCGCAGCGCATCGCGTTCGCCGACTGCGTGGCGGCGGGCGAGCTGGTGTGGGAGGTGTCGCCGAAGGGCGCGGCCGCGCGCGAGATCGCGGCGCTCGCGCAGGCCGTGCAGAACGTGCTTGGCGATGCACCGGAGGAGAGCAGGGAGGTGGCGCGATGACAGGCGCCGCCGATTCCCCGAAGCGGCGCCGTGCGCCGATCGGCCGCCGGCCCGCGGCCGATCCGGCCACGGCCTGGGTACACCGCGAAGACGCTGCCGCTGCGCAGGCGAAGGCGGCGGTCTTCACCGCCCGGCTCACCATCGACGTGACGCCCGCGCAGCGCGGGCGCATCAAGGTGATCGCGTTCCAGCGCGGCGTCACGGCCGCTGACATGCTGCGCGAACTGCTGGAGCGTGAATACCCGGAGGCACGGCCGTGACGCCGGCGCAGACGCCAGGCATGCAGGACTGGGCACGGGCGGCGCTGCCGCCGCGCCCCACCCCGATGCGCGTGTCGCTCGCCTTCGTCGAGCACCGCGTGAACGTCTACCTGCGCTTCGGCCGGCCCGTGCGCGAAACCGTGCTGGACCGCTGGCGGCGCGCCGCGCTGTTTGCGCCGGGCGCGGTCTGCTGCCGCATCAAGTGGCTGGGCAACGACTACGGCACGGCGCTGTGGCAGCTCATGGTGCTGCAGGCGCCCATGCCGTTCGATGACGCCCAGCGCGTGGCCGGCGTGTCGTCCGGCGCGCGCATTCTGCTGCGCGCCGATGGCGAGGAGCGCGTCAAGGCGGTGCTCGCGGCCATCGATGCCATCGAGACGGACGGCATCGATCCGTGCGCGGTGGCCACCATCTACTGGCGCACGGTGGGCAACCGGCTGGCCGCACGCCAGCCGCTGCCGGCGTACACGGCCGAGCGCCACGCGGCGCACCTCGCGCGCGGGGCGCTGCGATGACGCTGGGCATGTCTCGGGCGGCGCTGCTGGCCGTGGCCTGCATCGGCTTGGCAGCGCTATGCGCGCCGGCTCTGGTGCAACCTCCCGAGCGCATCGTCTACAACCCCAGCGCCAGCGTGGCTCGCGGCTGGTACCGCATCGCACCGCTGGCCAGCCCTGGCTCGCTGCACGTTGGCAGCATCGTGCTGGTCCGGCTTCCCGCCAGCGTGGCCGCGTTCGCGGCGCAGCGCGGCTACCTGCCCGTCGGCGTGCCCATCCTCAAGCGCGTGGGCGCCGTGACTCCGCAGCAGGTGTGCATTCGGGGGCGCATCGTGCGCGTCGATGGCGCCGCCGTCGCAACCGTGCTCGCACACGATGGCGCGCATCGGCCATTGCAGCCGTGGGCGTCCTGCCGCGCGCTGGCCGATGGCGAACTGTTCCTGCTCAGCGACACGCATCCGGCCTCGTTCGACAGCCGCTACTTCGGGCCGATCGATGCATCCACCGTGCTGGGCGTCGCGTTGCCGGTGTGGACATGGGGTGTGCCATGAACATGCCGCCGATCACGTATCCAAGCATGTGCCGGGCCTGCGCCGGCCGTGCGCCAGTCCTGCCGCTGAACTGCAGCCGAAGCGGTGCTTGGGCTGCAGTTCGGCGTGCAGGGAGCCCTGCGCCAGCCTGCAGTGCCTGCTGCACCCGCGCGGCCTTGCAGGCTGCGCTGCGCGCCCCGTGCGCGGCTGGCGACCAGCCGGAGCCGGGAGCGGATGCGGGGGCGCAGGCAGAGGGCAAGAGAAAAGGACCGGCACGCCT